>JAOPZL010000016.1 GCA_025964175.1 Solirubrobacterales bacterium | reverse complement strand
GAGCGCCAGCGCATCGTCAGCCCAGCCGGGGGCCGGCGCGTCGACGAGCAGCGGGGCACGGTCGCCCTCGGCGATCGCGAGCACGGCGTGGTCCCCCGCGAGCGGCGGCGCCTTGACGGCGACGACCGCGTCGAGCCCGGCCGCGGGGTCGGCGAGAGCACCCAGGGTGCGGCGCAGGGCACTCGTCGCGAGCGTCGCGGGTGCGCCGGGGCCGTCCCAGTACCCGATCGTGCACGCCACGCCCCCGTCGCGCAGTCGCCGGGCCAGGTCCAGCGCGTCGGCCAGCTGGGGTCCCGCGACGTACCCGCGCGCCGCCCGCGCCTCCAGCCGCCGGCGCACCTGCGCCCCGGCGGTCATCGCGCGTCGTCCGCGGTTGCGGCGACGATCCGTCGTCCGACCGAGCGACCCACCCGTCCGCCCAGCTCGAGCAGTCCTCGGGCATGCAGCGGATAGGCGCGCAGGGCGATGATCTCGTGGCAGTCGGAGGCCCACGCCGCCGTCCAGCCCTCGGCCGTGCCCAGCAGCTCGCAGCCCCGCAGGCCGCGTCCGGCGGCGTCGCGCAGCGACTCCAGCAGCAGCAGCGATCCCGGCGAACAGCGGGCGAACCGGTCGTCGTATCCGATCTTCAGCAGCCACAGCCGCTCGTCGTGCTCCACGCCGATCTGCATCGCGACACCCGCGCCGTCGATGCGCAGCAGGCCCACCCGCAGGCTTCCCGCCGCCGCGCGGGCGTGGGCGAAGCGCCGCACGAAGTCGGCCCTCGGCCGGTCGGCCTCCAGCGCGGACCCGGTCCCGCCGCGCCAGCTCGCGGCTTCGATCGCGAACGCCTCGTCCAGGAGCGGTTCGAGCTCGTCCGGTGACGGGCAGAGGAGGTCGTAGGTGAGCTCGCCCATCGACTCGGCCCGGCGACGCGCCCGCCGCAGGTCCGACCGCCGCCGGGCCGACAGGTCGCCCTCCGGAGCGGTCCAGCGCTCGTTCAGCGTCGTCCTCGGGCTCGAGGAGGACGGCTTGGTCAGCACGAACCCGCGTCCGCCGTACGCGCGCGTCAGCGCGGCGATCGTCGGCGACCCGGCGGTGATGCGCCGCACGACCAGCGGCTCCCGCAGGCGCGCGAGCGCGTGAGCCAGCGCGGCCAGGGCGTCATCGTCGGCGAACAGGAAGTCGGTCGGCTCGTAGAGCTGCGCCATTCCGACGGGCTCCAACTCGCCCGCCGCGTTCACCGCCAGCGCGGCCGCGGCGACGAGGCGCCCGTCGCGCACGACGGTCACCACGCGCAGCCGATCCTGGGGGTGGAAGCTGTGGGCGCACGCCGAGACCCACGCGTGGAGGACACCCGGCAACGAGCATGGATCCGCCAGCTCGTCCCACGGTCCCGCGAGCTCGTCGAGGCCATGGACGTCGTGGATCACACGGCACGTGTGCGTGCGATCCCGGGGCTTCGAGCGGACGATGAGCAATCGCGCCGCGGGAGCTGAGGAGTTCACGAGCGGATTGAACCGACCCGGACGCTTCGGCCGCTGGGGGGATCTCTCTCCGCCGGTGAGCAGAGTCCGCGGCCCACCTTGGGGACCGGTCCGCAGGAGCACACGGGACATTGCCGGGGCGCAATGCCGCAAAAAACGTACCTCGGCGAGGGTTGGCACAGCGGCGTCTTCGTCCCATGGTCATCAACCGAGAACCGTTGCTTTGCAGGTCCTTCCGCGACGCCTTTTCGACGGCTCGCGCGAGCAGTAGCGACCCGGTGTCTCGAATGCCATCCGGCCCGAGAATCGCGGAGGAATCTACCTAACTCTGGGCATCGGACTTGGCGAGGATCGAGTTCGCCAGGGAGGCGTCGGCAGGGGCCGGCGACCACCTTTCAGCTCCGTCCCCTGCCCGGGCCGGACTCGAGCGGGGGCCTCAGCCGAAGGCGCTCATGTCGGGAGGACACAGGGAATGGTTGGCCAAAAGCAGTTCGCGGAAGTTCGCCTGCGCGTGATCATCGCCGATCCGGATCCGCTCGCGCGGCGTGTCGTGCGCGACGAACTGCAGTCGCACCCGGGCTTCACCGTGGCCGCGGAGGCCGCCGACGGTGTCGAGGCGCTCGAACTCTGCCGGCACTACCGACCCGAGCTCCTCCTGTGCGAGGCCATCCTGCCGCGGATCGACGGAATCGCCGTGATCCGCGCCCTGCGACAGCACGCCCCGGAGGTGCGCATCGTGATGTTCGCCGTGGCCAGCGACGCGGACATCGAGCTGCGGACCCTGCGTGCCGGCGCGTGCGGGTACCTGGCCAAGGACCTCGGCGTCGCCGCGATCCCGCCCGCGCTGCGGGCCGTGGCGCGGGGCGAGGCGGCGGTCTCGCGGCTGCTGACCATGCGCCTCATCGAGCGCCTGCGGACCGTCCCGGAGGCCGGCAACGGCATGCGACCGGTCAAGAGCAACCTGACCTCGCGTGAGTGGGAGGTCCTGGACCAGCTCGTGCTCGGTGCCACCACGAGCGAGATCGCGACGACGCTGTTCCTGACCGAGGACACGGTCTACAGCCACGTGAAGAACATCATGCGCAAGCTCGGCGTGCGCACGCGGAGAGATGCGGTGAAGGCTGCCGAGCGCCTGGTGAGCCTCGCGGGCGCGGCGGCATAGCTCGTCGACGTCGCGCTCGTCTGTTGCGGGTGCGCACATCTGGGCAAGGAGGTCTCGAGAGCGCTGGTCCACGACCAGTCGCGACCAAGGACCCATGGCCCGAGACCGACCACACGACCAGCACGGGTGGACCACCGCCTTCCCGGACGAGTGCTGCAACTTCCACCCCCTGCGACAGGCCACGACCGTGTACGGAGGGACCCCCCTGTGCGCCGCGTGCGCGCATCAGGTCCGCCAGAGCGAGCGCGACGAAGAGGCGCAGGAGAGCCGCTGAACGGGTCCCGGGAGGCCCCCGCGCACGCCCTGCGAGCGCACGCGCGCGATGCAAGCTCAAAGGAATCCAACCTTCCGGTCTATCCCGTACATTCCCCGGATGGCCGGTACCGCTCGCGCTCAGCGCCGTGAGGAGATCATCGCCGCCGCTTGCGCCGTGATGGCCGAGCAGGGGCTGGAGTCGACGCGCATCGCGGACGTCGCGGCGCGGGCCGGGATCTCTCCCGGCCACGTGCTCTACTACTTCGAGAGCAAGGCCGACCTCTTCCTGCAGTCCCTGCGCACGGTCGAGGATCGGCTGCGCGAGGCGGCGCTGAAGCGCTTCGAGGGACTCGACTCCGCCGCCGCCCGCTGGGACGCCGTCATCGAGATGACCGTCCCCTCCGGGCCCGGCGACTTCAAGCTGCTGCTGTGGCTGCAGGCCTGGGAGCTGGCCCCGCGCGACGAGGAGGTCGCGACCTTCATCGCCACGCTGGAGCGCAACTGGAACGAGCTGCTGCAGGATGTCCTGGCGCTCGGCGTCAGCACCGGCGAGATCGCCCCCGGCGTCGACCTCGAGGGCTTCCTGATGCGCTACTCGTGCCTCTTCGACGGGCTGACGATCCGCGTCGTGGTCGGGTCGCGCGACGTCGACCGCGACCGCATGATCGCGACGTGCCGCGCGTTCGCCGCGGCGGAGCTCGGCTGGACCGTGCCGGCCTGAGGAGGCCTCGCTAGGAGGCCTCCGCCTCCGGCTCCTCGTCCTCGTAGGCGTGCGAGGGAACCTCGCCCCACAGCTGCTCGAGGCGATAGAACTCGCGCGTCTCCGGCGTGAAGACGTGGACGACGACGTCGAGGTAGTCCATCAGGACCCACTTCGACTCGGTCACGCCCTCGACGCGCCGCGGGTAGAGCCCGTGGCGCTCCTTGAGGGCCTGGTGGATGCCGTCGTGGATGGCCTTGACCTGGCGGTCCGTGTTGCCGGTCGCGATCACGAACATGTCCGTGTAGGCGTTGGCGTCGCGCAGGTCGAGCACGACGATGTCCGCCGCCTTCTTGTCGGACGCCTGCTCGGCGATCGCATCGGCGAGCTGGTCGGGGGTGAGCTGGGGCGTGCTCGTCATCAAGGAACTGGCACCTCCGTCTGGTAGAGCCCCTGCGCACCGATCCGGTGCGCAACGTCGTCGGGCACGAGGTAGCGGATGGGCCGACCCGCGCGTACCCGGTCGCGGATGTCGGTCGATGAGACGTCGAGGCGTGGCATGGAGAAGAACTGGATCCGATCGGCGCCGCGCAGGCCGCGCAGCCGCTCGTTGATCTGCTGGCGACGGTCCTCGCCGCGCTCGGCGACGGCCAGCGTCGCGAGCTCGAGGATGGCCTCGGGCTCACGCCATCGGGGCAGGCTCGCGGCCATGTCCCCTCCGACGATGAAGGTCAGCTCGTCACCTGGCGACGTCGCATGGATCTCCCTCAGGGTATCGACCGTGAAGGACGGGCCCTCGCGGTCGAGCTCCAGGCGCGAGACGCCCAGGCGCGAGTCCTTCGCCGTGGCGATCTCGCAGAGCTCCAGGCGGACGTCGGCGCCGGGGTCCTGCTCGGCCACCTTGTGGGGCGGGATCGAGGCCGGCATGAGGATCACCGCGTCGAGCTCGAGCTGGTCCAGCGCCTCCTGAGCGCACACGAGATGGGCGATGTGGGGCGGGTTGAAGGTCCCGCCGTAGATGCCGAGCCTACGCGCGGACGTGCCCGTCGCCCTCCACGAGGTACTTGGTCGTGCACAGCTCACGCAGGCCGATCGGGCCGCGGGCGTGGAGCTTCTGGGTCGAGTTGCCGATCTCGGCACCCATCCCGAACTCGCCGCCGTCGGTGAACCGGGTCGACGCGTTGACGTAGACGACGGCGGCGTCGACCGCGCGCTGGAAGGCGCGGGCCGCGGCGGTGTCGCGCGTCAGGATCGCCTCGGAGTGGCCGGAGCCGTGCGCGTTGACGTGGTCGATCGCGTCCTCCAGGGAGTCGACGACCCCGACGGCGAGGACCAGGGCCAGGAACTCGGTGTCCCAGTCCTCGTCGGTCGCGGGGACCATCTCGCCGACGATCCCGCGGGCGCGCTCGTCACCGCGCAGCTGCACGCCGCGCTCGCGCAGCGCGGCGGCCGCGACGGGCAGGAACGCGTCGGCGACGTCGGCGTGGACGAGCAGCGTCTCGGCGGCGTTGCAGACGCCGGGGCGCTGGACCTTCGCGTTGACGACGACGTCGACCGCGCGCTCCAGGTCCGCGCTGGCGTCGACGAAGACGTGGCAGTTGCCCGACGCGGCGTAGATGACCGGAACGGTGGCGACGGCGCGCAGCGCGGCCTTCAGCCCCTCGCCCCCGCGCGGGATGACGAGGTCGACGAGCCCCTCCTGCGTGGCGAGCTCGGCCAGCTCCTCACGGCCGCCGCCGAGGTACTGGATCGCGTTCGGCGGAGCGACCGACGCGGCGATCGACGCGAGCACCGCGTTGGAGTGCGCCGCCGAGGAGGAGCCACGCAGGATGATCGCGTTGCCCGACTTCAGGCACAGGGCGGCGGCGTCGATCGTGACGTTCGGTCGCGCCTCGTAGACGACGCCGACCACCCCGAGCGGCACGCGCACCTTGCGCACGTCCAGCCCATTGGGCAGCCGCCGGCCGTCGGTGACCTCGCCGACCGGATCGGGCAGCGCGGCGACCTGGCGCACGCCGTCGGCCATCGCGGCGATGCGGGCGGCGTCCAGGCGCAGGCGGTCGGTCAGCGCCGGCGAGAGGCCCGCCTCACGGCCGGCCTCCAGGTCGCGGGCGTTGGCCTCCAGGATCTCGGGGGTCCGCTCGACGAGCGCGTCGGCCAGCGCGAGCAGCGCCGCGTCCTTGGCCCCGGTGTCGAGCTGCGCGAGCGAGCGCGACGCCCGCTTGGCGTCGACGCAGATCTCCCGCACGGTGGCGCTCGTGACAGCCATGGAAGAGAGATTACGGGGTCCGACCGCAGCCATTCCCGCCTGGGTGGGCATTCGGCCGTCCGCGGTCGGGGGCTCCCCGTACCGCTCAAGCCAGGACGAAGTAGTCCCGGTGGACCGCTTCCTCGCTGGCGCGCGGGACGCGGGCCAGTGCCTCGGCGGACTTCAGCCCGGCCACGC
>JAOPZL010000004.1 GCA_025964175.1 Solirubrobacterales bacterium | reverse complement strand
CCGTGGCCGTCGACCAGCGGCTCCAGCGACGTCACGTGACCGTTGGCTCCAGCGGCGCGGCCACGTGGATGCGGCTCCCGCTGTCGGCCAGGCGCCCGCCGCGCCGCCCGCGGCGCATCGCGATGATCTCCGACATGATCGAGAGCGCCGTCTCCTGCGCCGTCGTCGCGCCGATGTCCAGCCCCACGGGAGCCGAGATCCGCAGCAGCGCCGACTCCTCCACCCCACGCTCGAGCAACCGCGTGCGGCGGGCGCGCTGCGCGCCGCGGCTGCCCATCGCGCCGATGTAGGCGGCATCGGAGCGCAGGGCGCAGTCCAACGCGGCGTCGTCGAGCTTGGGGTCGTGCGTGAGCACGACGATCGCGGTCGCCCGGTCGATGCCACCGAGCCGGTCGAACGCCTCCTCGGGCCATGCGGCGATGACCTCCTCGGCGTCGGGGAAGCGCTCGGCCTGCGCGAAGCGGGCGCGGGGGTCGACGACGAACGGCTGCCACCGCAAGGCGCGGGCCACGGTGCACAGCGCGGCGGCGTAGTCGACGGCGCCGAAGATGAACAGGCGCGAGGGGGGCGCCGTCACGTCGATGAACAGCGCCAGCTCGCCCGCGTTGCGCAACTCGCTGCGCTCGCTGTGCAGCAGCTCTCCGGCCTGGGAGACCGCGAGGTCGTCCGCCGCGGGATCGCCGAGCGTTCCCGAGTGGGTGCCGTCGGCGCGCACCAGCATCTTCGCTCCGAGCCGCGGGCCGCGCATCATCGTGACGAGGGCGGCGCGGCCGCCGGTGCGCGACAGCTCGCCGAACTCCGCCGTGATCGCTCGCGAGCCGTTCCCGGACTGGGGCCCGGCGGATCCCGATGCGTCGAAGCGCTCGATCCAGACGTCGATCTCGCCGCCGCACTGCAGCCCGACGTCCCACGCCTCCTCGTCGGTGATGCCGTAGTGCACCAGCCGCGGGATCCCCGTGCGCATGATCTCCTCGGCCGCCTCGACGACGGCGCCCTCGACGCAGCCCCCGGAGACCGCGCCGGCGATCCGCCCGGACTCGCTGATCGCCATCTTCGTGCCCGGCGGGCGCGGTGCCGACTTGCGCACGTCGGCGACGGTGGCCAGAGCGACGCGCTGGCCGCCGTGCGCCCACGCTTCGGCGGCGTCGATGGGGTCCTCCTGCCCGCCCTTCATCGACCGCTCCGCATCCGCACGACCGCGACGACGAACGCCAGCAGCACCGCCGTCGCCGCGAACGGCGCGACGCGGCGCGCCAGCGGACCGGCAGCCACGGACAGGAGGTTCAACGGCTCGTCATCGTCGCCCTCGGACGCCGTGCCCGACGCGGTCACCGCCGCGCCCGTGCTCGTGGGCTGGGGCCCTCGCGCCGCGGTGCCGGCCGCTGTGCCGGCCACATCGGCGTCCGCCGTCGCCGGGGCCAGCAACTGCGTCTCGAGCTTGCGCACGAACTGCTGGACCAGGCGGTCGCTGACCTCGGCCAGGATGTTGCGGCCGAACTGGGCGACCCGGCCGGTCACGTTGAGCTCGGTGAGCACCGAGACATGCGTCCCGTCGCCATCGGCCCGCAGGTTGGAGGTGATGGTCGCGGTCACGCCGCCCTGGCCGCGCAGCTCGCGGCCCGTCGCCGAGATGACCGCGCGGTGGGCGGCGTCGTCGCACTCGACGAAGCGGATCGCGCAGTCGTAGCTCATCTGGACGGCACCGACCTTGATCTTCATCACGCCCTGGTAGGCGTCCGCCTCGACGCCGCTGAGCTTGAAGCCCGGCACGCACGGGGCGATCCGCTCGATGTTCGTCAGCAGGGGCCAGGCCTGGGCGACGGGCGCCGCTACGCGGAATTCGTTGGTCAGCTCCATGCGCGTCTGACGAGGCACACCGGGATTTTCATTAGTGCGCCTCAGGCCGCGACGGCCAGCGGCGGGACCGGCGCGGAGAGCGCCGGTGACCCGAGCTCCGGGCCCAGACCACGGCGCAACGCGTTGTGCGCGGCGTTGAGCGTCGCGCTGACCGTCCCCGTGCGGATCTCCAGCGCCTCGCCGATCTCCGTGTAGGAGAGGTCGACGTAGTAGCGCAGGAACAGCACGAGCCGCTGCCGCTCGGGCAGCCGTGCGACGCGCTCGCGCATGGTGGGGTCGGCCGCGTCCAGCGTGGGCATCGACGTGCCCCCGAAGCGCGGCTCAGGCGGCTCCGCGGAGAGCACGGTCATGCTCGCGGTACGGCGATGATCGCGGGCCACGTTGGTGACCGTGCGCCACAGCCAGGCCTCCAGCGGGCCGTCTCCGCGGAAGTCCAGCCGCCGGCTGATGGCGCGGGCGAAGGCGTCCTGCACCGCGTCCCGACCGCGCTCGGCGTCACCGACGATGGCCGAGGCCACTCGCAGGAACTGGGGGAAGCGCGTCGTGTACGCCTCCTCGATCGCCGACATCAGCTCGGCGGAGCGCATGGTCGAGTTCGGGCCTGCATCGGTCATGAGCGGAGCCTCTCGGGCTGCCGCTACCGCGCCTATCGTGCCCCCGGAGGATCCGATCGAACGACATCTGGATGCACGACCGGATGATGGGCCGTGCGCGAGCGGTCACAGCAGCACGCCGCGCCGCAATGCCGTCGCCACCGCGGCCGCTCGGTCGGAGACCTCGAGCTTCGCGTAGATGTGCTGCAGATGGGTCTTCACGGTCGTGACGCTGATGACGAGACGGGCCGCGATCTCCGGCGCCGACAGCCCATCGGCGGCCAATCGGAGGATCTCCAGCTCACGGGTGGTGAGCATCGCGTCGTCCCGATGCTCCCGGCGCGCGCGGATCTCGCTGGCCAGCCCGCTCTGCAGGCTGGACGGGATCACCGTCTCCCCGCGAGCGACCGCGAGGATGGTCCCGCACAGCACGTCCCCGGAGCAGACCTTCAGGAGGTAGGCCCGGGCCCCGGAGGCGATCGCGCGGTACACGGTGGCGCTCTCCTCGTAGGCCGACAGGATCACCACGCGCGCGAGCGCACCCTCACGGATGACGGACTCGACGATGTCGATGCCGTCGAGGTCGGGGAGCCGCAGGTCGACGACGGCCACGTCGGGGTTCAACCGTCGGATCTCGTGCAACGCCTCGCGGCCGCCGCCGACCTCCCCTACGAGCTCGAACTCGGGGCGACTGGAGATCAGGCGCGCCAGCCCCTCGCGATACACGGGGTGGTCGTCGGCGACGAGGACGCGAACCGGCTGGCTGGTCATTTCGTCCCTTTCAAGGCTTCTCGGATGGCGTCGAAGAACGCAGGAACATCAAGTGGCTTGGTCAGATAGGCGCTCGCGCCGGACCGGAGCAGACGGTCGATCTGCGCGGCCGTCGCATCGGCCGACAGCACGATCACGGGAATCTCGCGGGTCCGCTGGTCGCGCTTCAGCCACTCGAGCACCTCGCTCCCGTCGAGGTCGGGCAGATGCAGGTCCAGGAGGATGAGATCCGGGCGGTGGCGGACGGCGAGCTCGATGCCCAGCCGGCCCTGCATCGCCGGGATCAGCTTGATGTTGCCGACGTGGGCGAGCAGCTGCTGCACGAGGTCGAGGTTGGAGAGGTTGTCCTCGATGTAGGCGATCGTGCCCGTCTCCAGCCCGGATGGCAGCGTCCGGACGGCGTTGATGGTGCTCAGCTCCAGCTGGGTCACGTCCGGGCGCTCGTCGGTCAACTCCAGCTCCACGAAGAACGTCGTCCCCTCGCCGAGCACGGTCTTCTCGACCCCGATGGTCCCGCCCATCGCCTCGACGAGGCTGCGGGACAGGCTCAATCCCAGGCCCGTGCCCTCGATGCCGGTGTTGCTCGCGTCCAGGCGCTCGAACGCGACGAAGATCCGCTCGATGTCGTGTGGGTGCAGCCCGGGTCCCGTGTCGGAGATCCGGAAGCGCAACCGCCGCGCGCCGACCGCGGCGAAGGAGACATGCACCCGGCCACCGGGGCGACCGTACTTCAGCCCGTTGCTGATCACGTTCAGGAGCACCTGGTTGAGCCGCTGACGGTCCGCCAGGACCACCCGGTAGAGGCCTTCGTGGAAGTCCTTGACGATCTCGATGTCTCGTTCCCGGGCCAGCGGGGCCACCAGCTCGAGCGCCTCGATCAGCGGGTCCACCGCGTGCACGGGCTCGATCGACGTCGTCGGAGCACCGGACTCGATGCGCGACAGGTCCAGCACCTCGTTGATCAGCGACAGCAGATGGCGACCGGCGGTGACGATCCGCTCGACGCTCGGGGCAGCGGTGCCGCCGAGCTCCTCCAACTGCAGCAGCTGGCCGAAGCCGAGGATGGCGTTCAGCGGGGTGCGCAGCTCATGGCTCATGCGCGACAGGAACTGGCTCTTGGCGTGGTTGGCTCGCTCCGCCTCCTCCTTGGCCTGGCGCACCGCGGCCTCGGCGCGGCTGCGATTGCTGATGTCGGTGGAGACGCCGCCGACGGCGTAGAGGCGGCCGTCCTCGTCGAACAGCGGGAACTTCAGCGACAGCCACGCGCCACCGTCGGCGCGAGGCTCCTCGAACTCCATCGCGACGCCGCTCTCCAGCACACGCCGGTCGTTGGCGCTGTAGTGCGCGGCGATGGCCGGCTCGAAGAAGTCGTAGTTCGTGCGCTTGGGCGCATCCTCGCGACTGACGCCGAACATCTCCTCGAAGTACCGGTTGATGAGCAGGAAGCGTCCGTTGGAGTGCTTGATGTAGATGAGGGCGCTGACGTTGTCGACCACCTCCTGCACGCGCTGCTCGCTCTCCCGCAGCGCCCGCTCGATCTGGCGATGACCGACCGACTCGTAGAGCTGCACGAAAGCCAGCGTCGCGGGCGCCTCGTGGTCGTCGGCCGGCGGTGTCCCGGGGAGCATCCCCAAGCGCAGCGTGACCGGGGTCGACCGGCCGTTGGCGTGGACGCAGCTCGTCTCGACGCGATCGGCCTCGCCGGCCGCCAGCGTGGCCACGAGCTCCTCGAACCCGGGCACGACGACCGACGGGGCGATCAGCTCGAAGTCGTCGGCCCGCCGCCCGGTCAGCGCGCACAGCGCCGCGTTGGCGGCGCGGAAGGTCGGCGCCTGGCCGGCGCGCAGGGAGACGACCATCCCGGCGATCGGGGCGCTCCAGAAGGTGAGGGCGGCGAGGTCGTCGCTGCAGGGAAGCGACTCGTGTCGCGAGCGGACCGTCATCGGATGGTCTAGCGGATGCCGGTGCGCATCCGCGGTGGAGGGCTGCAGGCCATGGACTCGACCAACGCATGAAGACCCTCCCGCGATCCGACCTCGTGCGAGGTGACGACCTGCGGTGACCGTGCGACGCGGGAAAGCAGCTCGACGGAAAGCTCCTCCCCTGGCCGGATGCGGTCGCAGTCGATCAGCTGCAACGTGGAGGTCGTCCGATCCTGGCCGGGCAGCGCCGGGGCGGACACGCGGAGGAACGCGCAACGCCTCAACTGCCGTGTTCGGCCGGAGATCACGCGACATTTGTAGCTGCCGGATCTCGGAAAAGCGAACCCGACTTCAGGGCGCAGCACGACACCTTCGTCGTGTCGCCCCGTCTCGCCGGCCTCGCACGGCAAGCGATGGGGCCGTCCGAGCAGCTGCGCGGCCAACTCGACGTCCCCGTCGAGGACGGATGCGCGGACGCGGCTGGAGGAGACGGAGACGCCGCGGATCTGGACCAGCGGATGGGCGCAGACGGTGAAGCGCGTGCAGGCGGCGAGCGTGCCGGCGTCGCCCGCCGCGCCCGCGCCGAAGCGGAAGTTCGCTCCCACCGACACGTGCGTCGCACGGAGCCGCTCGACCAGCACGCGGCGCATGAAGTCCCCGCAGCTGAGGGCCGCGAAGGCGGGATCGAAGGGCACGACCACGAGCTCTCGAACCCCGAGCGCGGCGAGGCGATCGGCGCGGTCGTCCAGCGTGCCCAGCCGCAACGGCGCGCGGCCTGGAGCCAGGATGGCCAACGGGTGAGGGGCGAAGGTCAGCACCGTGTCGCAGCCGCGCACGATGGCCTGGTGACCGAGATGGACGCCGTCGAAGTTGCCGATCGCAACCCGGCGGGGTCGTGCGCCGACATCCGTCAGCTCCCGAACGATCATGGCTTCGCGCTCCGTCGGCCGGCGCTCGCGGCCGGGAAGCGGCCGGCGCGCAGCAGCTGCCCGGACAACGGCACCGCCAGCCGCCGTTCCAGCCAGGCGGCGGTCTTCAGCAGCCGGTCGAGGTCGACGCCCGTGGTGATCCCCTCGCGCTCGAGCGCATAGACGAGATCCTCCGTGGCGATGTTGCCGGTCGCGCCGGGCGCGAAGGGACAGCCGCCGAGACCGCCCACCGCCGCATCCACGATCGTGGCTCCCGCCTCGATGGCCGCGAACGTGGTGAGGTAGCCGGTGTTGCGGGTGTTGTGCATGTGCACGCCGATCGTCGGCCCCAGCGGGAGCGCGCGGGGCACGAGCCGGCGCACGTCGCGCGGGACGGCGACACCGATCGTGTCCGCGAGGATGAGCTCGTCGGCGCCTGCCGCGGCCAGCTCGGCCGCAGCGTCGATGACGGCGCCCGGGTCGACCTCGCCCTCGAACGGGCAGCCGAACGCCGTCGCCAGGACGACGCCGATGCGGACACCGCGTGCCTGGGCCATGCGCACCGCCGCCACGGCACCGGCGCGTCCCTCGGCCGCCGACCTGTTCGCGTTTCGCCGGTTGAACGCGTCCGAGACGGCGAAGGCGTAGCGCAGCTCGGCCAGCCCGGCCGCGAACGCGCGCGTGAGACCGTGCGCGTTGAGCACCAGGCCGGTCAGCCGGGTGAGCGGGTGCGGGCGGGCGCCCGCGAGCACCGCCTCCGCGCCGGACATGGCGGGGACGCGCGCCGGATGGACGAAGCTGACCGCCTCGATGCACGGCAGGCCGCTGGCCGAGAGCTGCTCGATGAGCTCGATGCGGTCGGCCACCGCCACGACCAGCGGATGGTTCTGCAGGCCATCGCGCGGCCCGACCTCGCAGATCGTGACGCTCATATCGTCCCCTCCCGGGCCAGCGCGGCGAGGTCCTCGTCGCCGAGGTCGGCCAGCTGGCCCAGCACCTCGGCGTTGTCCTGGCCCGACGTCCACGGGCCGGTCCAGCGCACCCCGCCGGGCGTGCGGGAGAACTTCGGCACGACCCCGGGCCCGGTGAACGAGCCGAGCTCCGGGTCGACGTGCTCGACCAGCATCTCGCGGGCGCGCACGTGCTCGTCGGCGAAGATGTCGGCGATGCTCATGATCGGGGCGCAGACGACGCCGGCGGCATTGAGGACCCCGTCGACCTGCTCGGCGGTGCGCTCCACGGCCCAGGCGGCGATGTGCGCCTCGAGCTCGTCCTGGTTCTCGAAGCGCGCCGCGTGGGCGGCGAAGCGCGGGTCGTCGGCGAGCTCGGGCCGGTCCATGACGCCGCACAGGCGGCGGAACAGCGTGTCCTGGTTGGCCGCGATGACGATGCTCCGGCCGTCCGCGGTCGCAAAGACGTTGGACGGTGCTACGCCCGGCATGCGCGAGCCGCTCGGACGCCGGATGTGACCGAGCAGGTCGTACTCGGGCACGGCGCCCTCCAACAGGGCGAAGCAGGCTTCCAGGATCGAGACGTCGACGACCTGCCCCCGCCCGTCCGGCGAGTGGTCGCGCCGGTAGAGCGCCGCGAGCACGCCCTGCGCGGCGAACATGCCGGCGAGCGAGTCGCCGAGCGAGATGCCCGCCCGCGGTGGCGGCTCGTCGGGATAGCCGTTGATGAAGCGCAGGCCGCCCATCGCCTCGGCCGCCGCCGCGTATCCCGCCCGCGCGGCGTAGGGGCCGGTCTGCCCGTAGCCCGAGACGCGTGCGAGCACGATGCCGGGGTTGACGGCCGCGAGCTGCTCGTAGCCGAGGTTCCAGCGCTCGAGGGTGCCGGGGCGGAAGTTCTCGATGACGACGTCGCTCTTGGCCACCAGCTCCAGCAGGAGCGTCTGGCCGGCCGGGCTGCGCAGGTCGAGCGTGACGCACTTCTTGTTGCGGGCGAGCACCGGCCACCACAGCGACCGTCCGCGGTACGACGTCTGCCCCCAGCCGCGCATGGGATCGGGACGATCGGGCGCCTCCACCTTGATGACCTCGGCGCCCATGTCGGCCAGCAGCCGGCCCGCGAACGGACCGGCCAGCAGCGTGCCGAGCTCGATCACCCGCAGGCCGTCGAGGGGGCCGTCGACGGCCTTCATGCGGCCGTCCCGAAGTGCGCGAGCAGCAGGTCGGAGCCGTCCAGGATGTGCTGGCGCATGATCAGCTCGGCGCGCTCGTCGTCGTGCCCTTCCAGTGCGCCGAGCAGGCGCCGGTGCTCCGACATCGCCACGCGGCAGCGGTCCGGCGACGACCACGAGTAGGTCTGGTACACCAACGGCAGGTCGCGCACCCTTCGAGCCATCTCGGCCAGCCGCGGGCTCCCCGCCGCCGCGAGGATCGCTTCGTGGAAGGTCAGGTTCTCCTTGACGAGCTCCGTCATCGGCGCCTCCTCGGCGAGCAGACACGAGAAGCGGTCGCAGCTCGCGCCCAGCCGCCGCAGCTGCTGGGCGCTCGCCGCTCGGGCAGCGAGCCGGGCGGCCCGCCCCTCCAGCAGCGAGCGCAGGCTGGAGATCTCCCGCAGGTCCTCGACGCCGTAGGAGCAGACGGTCACGCCACGATGGGGCGCCGCGACGACCAGCCCTTCGGTCGTCAACCGGCCGAGCGCCTCGCGCACCGGCGTCCGGCTCGTGCGCAGCTCGCGGGCCAGCGAGCCCTCGGTGAGACGCTGGCCGGGGACGAACTGCCCTTCGAGGATGGCGGCGCGGATCGAGGCGGTCGCACTCTGCGCCGCGTTCCTGCCGGCGGCTGCCGCCGGCGTCGCGAGCTGTGGTTTCACGGTATGCAATTCCGGTCGGGGTTCATCCAGGAGACGATCCGCAGGCCGTGTTTGTTGAGTCCGGGCAAACAGCGGACGCTCCTGGGACGTCGTCGGTATGCAAGCCACGACCTCAGGAGAGACCTCAGATGGCCCATGCCTTCGCGATCACCCTGCGCTGCCGTCCGGATGCGGCGCCAATCTTCCGCCGCGTGCTCGCAGACATCACGCCCGCATGCCAGGCGGAGCCGGGAAGCGTGGCCTGGCAGGCGCACCAGTCCTCGGAGGAGGAGGACGTCTTCCTGGTCTACGAGAGCTACGTCGACGCGGCGGCCTACGAGGCCCACCTCGCCACGCCGGCGTTCGAGCGCGTGAAGCAGGAGCTGTTCCCGTTGCTGGTCGACCGCCAGGTGCGGACCTACACCTCGATCGACGGCTGATGGCCACGACCGCGCCGACCCGCCAGGCGGCGCTCGTCGTCGTCGCCCTGGCGCTCGCGGCGCTCAACCTGCGACCGGCGCTCGCGGGCATCGGGCCGCTGCTGCCGTCGATCCGCGCCGACCTCGGCCTGTCCAGCGCCGCGGCCGGACTGCTGACCACCATCCCGACGCTGTGCTTCGCCGGCTTCGCGCTGGGCGCCGCGCGGCTGGGCCGGCGCTGGGGCCTGGAGCGCACGATCATCGCCGCGATGGCGCTGACGGCCCTGGCGACCGCGCTGCGCGGGGCCGGCCGCAGCGTCGCCGTGATGTTCGGCGCCACGCTGCTGCTCGGGGTGGGGATCGCGATCGCCCAGGCTCTGCTGCCCGCCGTCGTCAAGCAGCGCTTCCCCGACCGCGCCGTGCTGGTCACCGGCCTCTATGCCCTGGCCATCAACCTCGGAGCGCTGATGGCGGCCAGCGTGAGCGAGCCGATCGCCGCGGCGCTCGGATCCTGGCCCGACGCGCTCGCCGTGTGGGCGCTGGCGGCGCCGGCCGCGATCGTGGCGTGGGTCCTCGTCGCCCGCAGGTCTGCGCCCACCGACCCGGCAGCCGTCGTGGTGCCCCCGCGGCTTCCGTGGGGCAGCCGCCCCGCATGGCGACTGACGCTGGCCTTCGCGGGGCTGGCGCTGATCTTCATCGTCGTGCTGACCTGGGTGGCGCCGCGCTACCACGACCTGGGCTGGAGCGAGGGTCGCGCCGGCCTCGTGCTGACGGCGTTCACCGCCGCCCAGATCGCCGGCGGGCTGGTCGTGCCGGCGCTGGCCTACCGCTCCGGTGAGCTGCGGCGGTCCTACGGCGCCTCGGTCGCGTTGCTCAGCGTCGGCGCGCTGGGGATCGGGGTGGCGCCGCTGACGGCCCCGTGGCTGTGGGCCGCCTGCCTGGGCCTGGGCATGGGCGGCGCCTTCCCCCTGCTGCTGACGCTGTTCGTCGACTTCGCGGCGACGCCGCAGGAGTCCAGCCGGCTGACGGCCATGGGCTTCTCCGTCGGGTACCTGCTGGCCTCGGTCGGGCCCATCGCCGCCGGTGCGCTGCGCGACGTCACCGGCAGCCTGGGAAGCGCGTTCACGGTCCTGGCCGCGGTCGGCGCCGTGATGGCGGCGACGACGTCGCGGCTGCGCCCGATCTAGGCGGCGACGCCCACGCGCTCGACCCCCTCGTGATCGCGCAGCAGCGCGAGGGCGCGATCGGCCTCGTCCTGGTCCTTGACCGGCACGCGGAACAGGCAGGCCTCCATCGAGTCCTGCGTGCCCGGGTTCTTGGGGTACATCTTCAACCCGGCGTGCTTGAGCGTCGACTCGACCGCGCTCTCGTACCCGAGGCTCGCCGCCACCGTCCCGGTGGCGACCTTGAGCTGGACGTTGACCTGCATCATGACTCCTGGTGGGTTGGGGACGGCGGGCTGAGGACGGCGGTCGCATCGATCTCCACGAGCAGCGAGTCCAGCCCGAGGTTGGCGACCTGCATCACCGTGGCCACGGGGTAGGGCCCGGTGCCCAAGAGCCGGCGGCGGATCTCCAGCTCCAGCGGGAAGTGGCGGATGTCGGTGAAGTAGCAGACGACCTTCACGACGTCGTGCAGGCTCGCGCCCTGGGCCTGGAGGATGCGCTGGACGTTGTGCCAGCACTGCTCGATCTGCGCGCGCGGATCGCCCACGCCGACGACGTCGTTGTCCTCGTCGAAGGCGACCTGGCCGGCCAGGTACAGCGTGTCTCCGGCCCGGACCGCCTGCGCATAGGGCTCCTGGGGCGTCGCCACGCCCGGGGTGCCCGGCCGCTGCACCCTCATGCGGCAGCCCCGCCGGTGAGCTCGCGCACGACCTGGACCAGCCGCGGGACGAAGGCCTCCACGATGCGTTCGCCCGTGGCCCGGGCCGCGCGCGTCGCGTCGCCGACCACCCCCGACGGCGCGATGTCCCGCAGCATGTCC
Source organism: Solirubrobacterales bacterium (assembly GCA_025964175.1). Classification (GTDB taxonomy): domain Bacteria; phylum Actinomycetota; class Thermoleophilia; order Solirubrobacterales; family Solirubrobacteraceae; genus Capillimicrobium. The sequence goes on along the minus strand of JAOPZL010000004.1, from coordinate 22,202 downwards.
ATCGGCACGGTGACCGACGGGCCGCGGTGGGACGCGTCGTAGCGCCCGAACGAGGTCCATGGAAGTCCGGCCGCGCGCACGGCGGCACCGCGGTCGAAGGCGTCGCGGGTCGCCGCCTCGAGATCCACGCGCTGGCCCAGGGCCAAGGCCAGGGAGGTCTCGGCCTCCTCCGCGTGGAGCCCCGGCGTGTCGATCTCGCCGACGACGTCGCTGGCCAGGTCGAGCCAGTTGGCCACCACGATCCGGCGGCCCGTCGTCTCCAGATAGTGGTTGATGGCCACGGTCAGCGCCGGGACGTTGCCCCCGTGGCCGTTGACGATCACGATCGTCTCCAGCCCGTGCGTGACGAGCGAGTCGAGAACGTCGCGCACCACGCGCAGGAACGTGTCGGTCGTCAACCGCATGCTGCCCGCGTACTGCATGTGGTACCAGGAGACGGTCACGCCGATCGTCGGCGCGACGAGCATCCGGACCCCCTCCTGGGCGCCGCGGGCGGCGACCCGCAGCGCGAGCTCCCGTGCGATCAGCGAGTCGGTGTCCAGCGGCATGTGCGGCCCATGCTGCTCGACGGAGCCGAACGGCACCAACACCGCATCGACGCCGTCGGCCAGGGCCCGATCCACCTCGGTCCACGTCATGCGTTCGAGCTGCAGAGCGTCGGTCATGTGGCCCTTCTACCGCACCTTCGGCCGGATTCCGACATCGCCGGCGAGAGATCGTTCCATCGGGCAGCGCCGGGTCATCAGGGCGGATCCTCCGGTGAGACGATGGCGGGCGCCGGGCTCGGTCGCGATGCTCAGCCGATGATCGTCCGCGACCTCGGCCATGCCTGGCAGATCGTGCTCCAGACCGACCACGCCGATCTCGCCGGCCAGTTCGCCGCCGCGTGGGGCGGGGACCGCTTCGAGCCACTGCACCCGCGCCGCAGCATGCTCACCGCGACGGCGCGCCACGACGACGGCTGGGCGATCTGGGAGCGCGCTCCCTCGCTGCTGGCCGCCAATGGCGCTCCACCGCAGCCGCGCAACTTCCTCGACATCGAGGTCCTCCCCCATCTCGCCTTCTACCGCGCGCAGATCACCGGAGTGCTGCTGGACGACGCGTACGCCGGCCTGCTCGTCTCGATGCACGGGTGCGGGATCTACAACGGCCGCTACGGCACGGACCCGGCGCTGGTGCTGTCCTTCGCCGAAGCGGAGCGCCGCGCCGTCGCAGCCTTCGCCGACGAGGAGCTCGAGCGCCAGTCCCAGCTGATCGACGAGCTCGGCATCGAGGAGCAGGAGCGCTGGACCAACTACCGCCTGCTGCAGGTGTTCGACCGCCTCTCGCTCCACTTCTGCATGCGTGACCTCACTGGGGGTGAGGACGCGGCGATCGACCCCGTGCCGGTCGACTACGCCGGCGGCACGACGGCGATCACCATCGAGCCGGACGGTCCGTGGGCCGTCCGGCTCGATCCGTTCCCGTTCGCCGACGGCGCGACGGAGTTCAGCGTCTTGCGGCGCGAGGTGCCCAAGCGCGACTGGCCGGACACCGACGCGTTCCGGGCCGACTTCTTCGCGGCGACACCGACCCCGACGACGATCCGCATCCGCCCGGCGCGGGCGTGACGATGCAGCCCGCCACCCCACAGGACGTCGCCCGGGCCTGGGGCGACGCCTACGCCGCCCGTGACCTCGAGGCGATGATGGGGCTGTTCGAGGACGACGCGGTGTGGGTCTCCGCCGAGGGCGACGTCGTCGCCGGCACCGAGGCGATCCGGGACGTCTTCGCCGACTTCCTCGCCATCGACGCCACCTACCACGCCGACCCGCCCCGCGTCTCCCGCAGCGGCGATCTCGCTCTGCTCTCGGGCCAATGGCGACTGCACGGGCGTGACGCCGGCGGAGAGCCCGTCGACATCACCGGTCGCACCGCCGACGTCCTGCGTCGCACGGACGGCGGCTGGCGCTACGTGATCGACTCGCCGTTCGGCGGGGGCTGACCGTGGGCTCCCACCACCGGGTCGGGCTGATCGTCCCCAGCTCGAACACGACCATGGAGATCGAGGTCGGGGAGATCCTGCGCCGCCGGCGCGAGCTCGCGGCGGAGAGCTTCTCGATCCACTCCAGCCGCGTGCGCATGAACCAGGTGACGGAGCGAGAGCTGGCGCAGATGGTCAGCGACAGCGATCGCTGCGCCGTCGAGCTGACCGACGCCGAGGTCGACGTCATCGCCTATGCGTGCCTGGTCGCGATCATGGCCCAGGGCCCCGGCTACCACCGGACCTCCGAGCGGCGGCTGGCGGCCGTCGCCGCCGAACAGGGCTCCGCCGCCCCGATCGTCTCCAGCGCCGGTGCGCTGGTGCGGGCGATCACCGCCCTGCAGCTCACCAGCGTCGCGATCGTCACGCCGTACATGAAGCCGCTGACCGCCCGCGTGGTCGACTACCTCGAGGACGCCGGCATCGAGGTCACCGACGCCATCAGCCTGGAGATCCCGCGCAACCTGGACGTGGGTCGCCACGATCCCCTGCGTCTGCCGGCCATCGCCGGCCGGCTGCGGCTCGGCTCCGCGCAGGCCGTCGTCCTGTCGGCCTGCGTGCAGATGCCCTGCCTGCCCGCGATCGAGATCGCCGAGCAGGAGCTCGGGCTGCCGGTGCTGTCGGCCTCGGTGGCCACGACGTTCGAGATCCTGAACCGCCTCGGCCTCACGCCGGTCGCGCCGGGCGCCGGCTCGCTGCTGGACGGCCGCCTGGCCCTCACCGCGTAGCGGCGGCGAAGTCGCGCACGACGGCGACGAAGTCCTGCAGGTTCTCCCACGGGATCATGTGACCGGCGTCCGCGATCCCCGCGACCTCCGCCGCCGGGTTGGCCGCCCGCACCTCGGCGAGCCCGGCCGCGTCGATCACCGGGCTCTCCATGCCGTAGACGAACAGCAGCGGCGGCGGGAGCAGGCGCCACAGGGCGAAGAAGTCCTCGACGTCGAAGTGCTCGTGCGTCTGGACCACGGCGTGCTCGGCGCAGGTGGGCAGCACCTCCGCGCGCAGCGCGAGCTCGCGGTCGCTCCACCGCGGGTAGTCACGCCGCACAGCGTCGGCCGTCGTGCCCGCGTAGGCCTCGTGCAGCTGCCGGCGGAAGTCCTCCACCGAGATGTTGTACGGCGCGCGGCCCGGGCCGGTCAGCGGCGGGTCGGCGATGATCATCGGGCCGGCGACACCGGGGTGCAGGGCGCCGACCGCGGCGGCCACCCGGGCGCCCATCGAGTGCCCCAGCAGCAGCGGCCGGCGCAGGCGCAGTCCGGCGATCGTCCCCACAACGTCGGCGGCGTAGTCCGACAGGGCGTATCCGGTGGGCGGCCGATCCGACGCACCGCGGCCCCGCATGTCCAGCGCGATGACCCGTGTCCGGTCCGCCAGCTCGCGGGCCACGAAGTCCCACGTCACCGCCGGGCTCGTGATCCCGGGGAGGATGAGGATGGCGGGCCGATCGGGATCGTCTGCGCCGTAGGACAGGTAGTGCAGCCGCAGGCCGTTGGCCTGCACGAAGCCGCTCGCGCCCGAGGGTGCAAGGGCCATCTAGGTCGCCAGCTCCTGCGCGAGCGCCTCGAGGCTGGCCAGGTTGTGCCCGCTGCGAAACGCATCGACGTGGGGCAGCGCGGCCGCCATGCCGCGGGCGATCGGCTGGTACCCCGCCTGCTCCTGCAGCGGGTTGAGCCAGATCACCCGATACGCCAGTCGGGCCAGGCGCTGCATCTGGGCGTCGAGGACGACGGGGTCGCCGATGTCCAGCCCGTCGGAGCAGATGACCACCACCGCGCCGCGCGCCATGCCGCCGTGGCCGTAGCGGTCGAGGAACTGCTTGAGCGAGTCGCCGATCCGCGTTCCGCCGTCCCAGTCGTGGACCTGCTCGGCCGCGCGCGTCAGCGCGGTGTCGGGATCGGACTTGGCGAGGCTGCGGGTGATGCGCGTCAGCCGCGTGCCGAAGCAGAAGGTCTCCCAGCCGGCATCGGCGCGCAGCGCCGCGTGGGCGAAGATCAGCAGGCCGCGCGAGTAGGAGGCCATCGACCCGCTGACGTCGAGGATGAAGATGACGCGCCGCTGGCGCGGACGGCGATCGCGCCACGCGCGCTCCAGCGGCTCCCCGCCGGTGCGCAGCGAGCGACGCAGCGTCCGGCGCACGTCGGGATCGCCGCGGTGCGCCGGGCGCCGGCGACGGGAGCGCCGCAGCGGCACCGCGAGGCGCAGGTGGGCGATCAGCCGGCCCAGCTCGCGCAGCTCCTGCTCGCTCATGCGGGAGAAGCTCTTGGAGCGCAACAGCTCCAGCCGGCTGGCGCGCTCGGCGTCGGGCTGCACGTCGCGGCCCCGGTCGCCACCCACGAGCCCGTCGTCGTCGGCGACGCCGCGGACGCGCTCGATGATCTCCGTCGCCGTCAGCTCCTGGCCGAGATCGCCCTTCCAGTAGCGGCGGAACACGGTGTCGTAGGTCTTGATGTCGCCGCGCCGGCTGACCAGCGTCGCGCGGCCGACCCAGTAGAAGTCGGCCGGTCCCAGCAAGGCGGCGGCCCGGCTGAACTCGAGGATCTGGCCGGTGCCGACGGTGACGCCCTCCAGCCGCAGCGCCCGCCCGAACCCGAGCAGGTGGTCGAGCAGCGCGTCACTCATCCAGCAGCTCCGGGAGCAGCCGTTGCACCACGAGCAGGTCGTCGCGGTTCTTGATCGCCCAGCCGAGGCTCACCCGTGCCGCCTCCGAGGTCACGGCGTCGGCTCCGAGGAGGGCCAGAGCGGTGGCCCAGTCGATCGCCTCGGCCGCTCCGGGGATCTTCACGAGGTCCAGCGCGCGGATGCGCGCGATCGTCGCGGCCACGGACTCGGCGAGCCGCTGGGAGGTTTCCGGGGCACGCAGCCGGATGATCTCGGCTTCGCGCTCGGGCGTCGGGAAGTCGATCCAGTGGAAGAGGCAGCGGCGCTTGAGCGCGTCGTGCAGCTCGCGGGTGCGGTTGGAGGTCAGGACGACGATCGGCGGGATGGCGCACTCGATCGTGCCGATCTCGGGGATGGTCACGGAGTAGTCCGAGAGGATCTCCAGGAGGAACGCCTCGAACTCGTCGTCGGAGCGGTCGAGCTCGTCGATGAGCAGCACCGCCTGGCCCCCGGAGCGGACGGCCCGCAGCAGCGGGCGCTCGAGCAGGAACTCGGGTCCGTAGAGCTCGGAGACGCGCTCGCCGAAGTCCCCCTCCTGGACGGCACGGGCGTACAGCAGCTGGCGCGAGTAGTCCCACTCGTAGAGCGCCTGACCGGAGTCGATGCCCTCGTAGCACTGGAGGCGGATCAGGTCGACGCCGAGGATCCGGGCCAGCGTCTTGGCCACCTCGGTCTTGCCGACACCGGCCTCGCCCTCCAGCAGCAATGGCCGGCGCATCGTCGTGGCGAGGTAGATCGAGGTGGCCAGCCCCCGGTCGGGCAGGTAGCGCTCCCGCTCGAGCGCGGTCTCGACGTCTTCGATCGAGGCGAAGCGGGTGAGCTCCGGCGTCAGCGATGACACATCAGGTCCTTCGGTCGGGATGACGGAATGCTGCGCCCCGTCGCCGGGGCGACGGGGCGCAGCGGAACTGCGTCGTCGGTGCTGCCGGCTAGAGGCCCGGCGACACCGGCACCCCTACGGGGGCCGGCTCCTGGTCCGGCACGGCCCCGTTGCCGTAGTCGGCGAGGACCTGCTCGACCGGCTCGGGCGGCGTGGCCCACAGAGCGTCGTCCAGACCCTGCAGCTCATCCTCCCGCTTGACGCGCAGGCCGATGGTCTTCTCGAGTCCGACGATGACGATCAGCCCCGAGACCGCGGCGACCGCGACCGTCACGCCCAGCGCCGCGAGCTGCATCCACGGCGTCACCTGTGCGTGCTGGAAGCCATAGGCGCCCTCGAGCCCGAAGTAGCCGCCGGTGGGCGTGTGCCATCCGACGAACCCGGCGACGATGGCGCCGTACGTGCCGCAGCCCAGACCGAGCGGCACGACCTTCTTCTCGTCGATCTTCAGGCGGTAGAGGATCGTGTAGACGAGCCAGAACGCGAACGGCGAGAAGAGCGCCACGAGGAAGCAGACCCACGGGTCCACGATGTCCAGGCACGCCGCGCAGCCCAGGTAGCCGGCGACCGGGCCGATCATCGCGAACAGCGGGTTGCGCGTCCGGTAGGAGATGGCCATGCCGCCCAGGAGGCCGCCGGTGTAGGAGGCGACGACGTTGAGCGCGACCAGGCCGAACCCGCTCGTCGCCATCGAGATGCCGAAGTAGCCGGCGTCCGGGACGATGAAGCCGCAGCCGAGGGCCAGGAACGGCACCGCGAACAGCAGCAGGCCGATGCCGATCCCCGTGAGTCCGAGGTTGCCCGGGAAGACGCCGGCCGCCTGCGGATGCGGGCGGAACGCGCCGAGCCGAGGCCCGACCCTCCAGGCGATGATCAGGCCCCACACGCCCACGAGGACGTAGCAGGAGAACAGGCCCAGGTAGTCGTGCGCGCCGTTGTTGGTCAGGAAGCTCGCCGAGCCCCAGGTCAGGTACGCCTCGAACGGCATCACGATGCCGCCGGCGATGACGGCGATGATCAACATCGGCGCCGCCCTGATGCGCTCGAGCCCGGCCGAGTGCAGAAGCGCGCCGATCACGGCCGCGTACGCGAAGAAGAACACCGCGAAGATCTGGAACACATCGGCTTCAGGTGTGATCGCGGGATCGAGGTTGTGGGAGAACGTGGTCATGTTCGAACCACCGATCCACCACCCCTTGATCGCCTCCCCGAGTGGATTGGGGATCCCCAGCGCCTGGAAGTACTGCCAGTTCCAGATGCCGTAGCCGACGACCAGGAACGCGCCTCCGGCGAGGATCGCGGAGGCCAGCTTCACCAGCCAGGTCTCCAGGATGTTGCGCCGACGAACGAGGCCTGCGTCGATCAGGCCGATTGCGGTGACGACGAGCAGTAGACATACGGACGCCAACAGATAGAAGACGTCGAGGGTGTAGTAGCTCGCGCTGACTTGCTCTTTGAAGAAGGACATCTGAAACAGCACTCCTCTCGCATGGCGATGGTTGGCTTCGTCTCCGTCCACGCGCGTGTCGCGGGGAACGGGCCTCCTCCTGCCGGTCTCGGGCAAGACCGCCCTCACCTACGCGGCAACGCCGATCGGGTGCGGAGCCGACCCCGGCTCCACACCCGATCGGAGCGGGCTCCTACGCCCCCTCCGCCTGCTGGCTCAACCGCGTCTCCACGTCTGCCGGCTGTGTCGCCGGCGCCGAGCCGTTGCTGCCGGCCGCAGCCGCACGCAGCATCTCCCGGACGTCGTTTGGCCCGATCGGCGACTTCATGATCTTGATGTCGCCGAACGGGCTGATCGCATCGGCGATCGCGTTCAGGCACGCGACCGGAGAGGCGATCGTGCCGGACTCGCCCATGCCCTTGATGCCGCCCTCGGTGACCGTCGAGGGCGTCTCGATGTGGGCGATCTCGATGTTCGGGACCTCCGTCGTGGATGGGTACAGGTAGTCCATGAGGCTGCTGGCCAGGAACTGACCGCTCGCGTCGTAGGCCAGGTCCTCGTACATCCCGCCGCCGATCCCCTGGGCGATCGCCCCGTGCATCTGCCCGTCGATGACCATCGGGTTGAGCATCGTCCCGCAGTCCTCGCATGCCGCGATGTGCTGCAGGTGGACCTTGCCGGTCTCGATGTCGACCTCGACGATGGCGACGATCGTGCCGTTGCTGTAGGTCTCCGGCGGGTCGTAGGAGCGCGTCGCGGTCAGCGTCGGCTCCGTGTCGGGGATCCGGTTGGGCCCGCCGTAGTAGGCGAGCATCCCGATCTCCTGCATGGTCATGACCTTGTCCGGGACGCCCTTGACGCTGGCCTTGCCCTCGGCGAGGTCGATGTCCTCGGGGCTGACCTCCATCGCGTGGGCGGCGAGCCGGATGATCTTGTCGCGCACCTCGCTGCCGGCGCGCATGATCGCGCCGCCGGCGACCACTGCGGTGCGGCTGGCGTACGTGCCGGTGCCGTAGACCGCGGTGGCCGAGTCGTTCTCGATCACCCTGATGCTCTCGAACGGAACGCCGAGCGTGTCGGCGGTGACCTGGGCCAGCGTCGTGTAGTGCGCCTGCCCGTGGTTGTGGCAGCCGGTGGTCACCGTGACCGAGCCGTCGGGTTCGATCGTGACGCTGGCGGCGTCGAAGAACTCGGCGGCGAAGCCGTTGGCCTTGGCCACCTCCGAACCCCACGCGCAGGGCTCGACCCACGGGCTCCACCCGATGCCGATGTACCTGCCCTCCTTGCGCAGCTCGGCCTGCTTCTGGCGCAGCCCGTCGTAGTCGATCATCTCCTTGACCTTGAGCATCGACGCGCTGTAGCTGCCGCCGTCGTACTTCATCCCGGTGACGGTGACGAACTCCTCGCCGTCGGGGATCATGTTCTTCAGGCGGATCTCCAGCGGATCGATGCCCAGCTCGCGGGCGATGTCGTCGATCATCGTCTCGCGGGCGCTGTGCCCCGGCGTCCAACCGACGCCGCGGTAGGCGCCGAGCGGACAGCGGTTGGTCATCGGCGCGTCGATCGACCAGCCGACGGCCTCGATGTCGTAGAAGCTGGGCAGCAGCGACGCGGCGGGCAGCGGGTCGATCAGCGACGTCCAAGGGTGCGCGGGCCAGGCGCCGCCGACGCCGATGTAGTGGCCCTTGAAGGCGAGGAACGTGCCGTCGTCCTGGACGGCCATCTCGAGGTAGACGATGACCTCCTTGGAGTGCAGCGACGCGGCCAGGTTCTCGTAGCGGTCCTCGATCCACTTGACCGGGGCACCGACGCGCTGCGACGCAGCGGGGATCAGCACCTCCTCGTCGAAGATGTGCGCCTTCATGCCGAAGCCGCCGCCCACGCCCTCGGAGATGACGCGCATCTTGCTCTCGGCGATGCCGAGCGGGCCCGCGGTGTAGGTGCGCACCAGGTTGGGGACCTGGCTGGAGCTCCACACCGTCAGCTCGCCCGACGCGTCCCAGTCGGCGATCACGCCGCGGGCCTCCAGCGGCGCCGCCATGAAGCGGCCGGCGTGGAAGCGCTTCTTGAACACGTGGTCGGCCCGCTCGAAGCACTCGTCCACGTCGCCGCGCTGGAACTCGATGTGGGCGAAGTTGTTCGTGCCCATCTCCGGGTACAGCAGCGGCGAGCCCTCCTCCAGGGCCTTCTCCGCGTCCATCACGGGCTCCAGGACCTCGTACTCCACGTCGAGCGCGTCGACGCCGTCCTCGGCCAGGTACCGCGACTCGGCGACGACGATGGCCAGCGGCTGCCCGACGTAGAGCGCGACCTTCGAGTTGAGGATCGCCCGCGTCACCGTCTCGACCTCGGGGCGGTGGACGGTCGTCGAGAACGGCCCGACCGTGTCCTCGAGGTCCTCCCCGGTGATCACGTCGATGACGCCGTCCAGCGCCAGCGCACGCGTCTTGTCGATGCTGACGATCCGCGCATGCGGCTGCGCGCTGCGCAGGAACGCCGCGTGCAGCATCCCCGTCAGGTGGACGTCGTCGGTGTACTTGCCGCGCCCGGTCAGGAACGCCGGATCCTCGGTGCGCAGCACGTTCATGCCGATGTACTTGCGTCGCTGCAGGACAGCGTCGGCCTCGGCCTCGGGCTGGATGTTCAGCCCGGTGTTGAGCGTCTCTTGGATGGCCATCTGGCTCCTCAGGCCTGCGACCGCTGCTTGGCGGCCGCTTGGACGGACTTGACGATCCCCACGTAGCCGGTGCAACGACAGACGTTGCCCGACAGGTAGTCGCGGATCTCCTCCTCGGAGGGATCGGGGTTCTCCGCCAGCAGGCTCTCGGTGGCCAGCAGCATGCCCGGGGTGCAGAAGCCGCACTGCAGGCCGTGCTCCTGGCGGAACGCCTGCTGGACGACGTTCAGCTCGCCGTCCTTGGCCAGGCCCTCGACGGTCTCGATCTGCGCCCCTTCGGCCTGGACGGCGAACATGATGCACGAGCGCACCACCTCGCCGTCGACCCGGACGGTGCAGGCGCCGCAGACGCCGTGCTCACAGCCGACGTGGGTGCCGGTCAGCTGCAGCTCATGACGGATGAAGTCGACGAGCAGCATGCGCGGCTCGGCGATCCCCCGCCGCTGAACCCCGTTGATGGTCATGCGGAGGATCCGCTGGTCGTCGGTGGGCTGGGTGCCCACGTCGATCGTGGAGCTCATCGCGCTTCTCCCTTGGTGGCCATGTCGTTGAGCGCGCGGGTCACGAGGGCCCGCGCCACCTCCTTGCGGTACTCGGCGGACGCGTGGAAGTCGCTGCCCGGATCGATCTGCCGCTCCGCCAGACGGCCCGCCTCGGCGGCGACCTCGCCGATCGTGCTGCCCACGACCAGCTCCTCGGCCGCCGTGGCGCGCACCGGGACGTCGGACACGCCGCTGAGCGCGATGCGGGCGCGGGTGCAGACGCCGGCGTCGTCGACTTCGGCCACCGCGGCGACGCCGACCAGCGCGAAGTCGCCGTGGCGCCGCGCCACCTCGTGGAACGACCAGCGAGCCCGGTCCAGCGGGTAGGGGAAGCGCACCGCGGTGAGGATCTCGTTCTCCTCCATGTCGGTCGTGAACGTGCTGACGAAGTAGTCCGCCGCCGCGACCGTCCGCTCGCTGGACGGTCCGGCGACCGTCAGCTCGCCGTCCAGCGCGATCACGATCGCCGGGATCTCCGACGCCGGGTCGGCATGGGCCACCGAGCCGCCGAACGTGCCGCGGGTGCGCACGCCGACATGGCCGACGTGGCGCATCGCGGCAGCGATGATCGGGGCGAAGGCGCGCACCTCGTTCGACCGCAGCACCTCGACGTGACGGGTCGTCGCGCCGATCGTGAGCGCGCCGTTGACCTCGATGCCCGACAGCTCGTCGATGCCGGTGATGTCGATCAGCACCTCCGGCCGCGCGAGGCGCATGTTCATGAGCGGGATCAGGCTCTGGCCACCGGCCAGCACCTTGACGTCGTCGGCATGCTGGTCCAGGAGGGCCGTCGCCTCCGCCACCGTCTCCGCCTTGGCGTATTTGAATGGTGCAGGCTTCACGCTCGCGCTCCTCGGTCGATGGGCAGGCTGTCGTTGGTCATCGGGACGGTCCGGCTAGGCGCGCGCGACGGAAGGCGGCGCGAACGGCGCACGCGACGCCCGGAGGTCCTCGATGACGAACTCGCCGTCGATGAGGACCGGCTCGTCGTCGAGGAACATGCTGCAGTTGCGCATCGGGATGTCGATGTGGCACTCGGTGTCGTTGGTGCCCCCGAGCTCGACGTTCGGCCCGGTCGAGAAGAGCGTGTTGCCGTAGAAGCAGCGGCTCTCCATGCCGATGCTGCGGCGGTCGTTGGCCAGGCCCGACCAGCGTGCCTTCTCGTTGCAGCCCCAGCCGATGTGGGAGATGCCGTACGCCTTCTCGTCCTCGAAGCCGGCGATGTAGTCGCGCAGCAGCTCCGCGTCGAAGCCGCCGCGAATGTCCTGGATCAGGCCCGCCTCGATCGTGATCTCGACCGGGTCCTCGACGAACTTCTTGAACGGCGTGATGATGATGTCGCCGCGGTCGACGACGACGGTGCCGTCGACGCCGTCGTCCGGTGCCCCCGTGAACAGGAAGCCGGCCGGCCAGTGATCCCAGCGGCCGGGCTGGTCGGTGTAGCCGTACTCGGTCATCACCGGCAGCGTTCCGAGCTGGTAGACGACGTCGGTTCCCGCCGTGTTGGTGATGCGCAGGCTCCTGGCCCTGCCCAGCAGCTCCTCGCTGACCTCGACCCGGCGGCGCTGATCGGCGGTCGGGAAGAGCCGCGACAGGTTGTCGACCGGCTCGACGCACAGGAGCATCCGCGCGCCTGCCGCCTGGATCGCCAGCTGCTCCCGGGAGAAGAGCAGGAACATCAGGTCGATGACGAGGTCGGCGGACTTCAGCGCGTCCAGCGCGGCGGGATTGCTGGCCAACGGCGTGTTGCCGACCGTCCACGCTCCCGCGTCGCCGGTCAGCGAGGTGGAGGCCTCCGGCAGCCGCACGTGGAACGGCGTGGCGCCGAGCTTGTGCGCGGCGGCCAGGAAGGCGTCGGCGTAGTCGAGCCGCTCGTCCATCTGCGACAGGACGGCGACCGTCTCGCCCTCCCGCACCTTGCAGAGCTCGAGCTCCTTGACGCACAGGTCGACGAACGTGGTCGAGGTGATCATGGGCGGGTCCTTTCTCCGGAGGGGAGCGCGAGGGTCATGCGACGACCCCGGCGCGTGTACCGCTGCGCTCGACGTACTCCAGCGCCGCGTCGAGCGTCACCACGTCTGCGTACTTGGCCTGGATGTCGAAGAGGTTGCTGTCGTGCGGTGACCGCGCCCGGTCACCGACGCATTCGCGCGGGACGAGCGCCGGGAAGCCGTGCTGCAGCAGGTCGACGGCGGTGGCACGGATGCAGCCGCTCGTCGTCGCCCCGCAGAGCACGACGGTGTCGACGCCCTGGGCGACGAGGATCGCGGAGAGGTTCGTGCCGAAGAACGCGGACGCGCCCTTCTTGTGCACGATCACCTCGCCTTCACGCCGCCCGAGCCGCGGATCGATCTCCACGGCCCGCTGGCCCAGCCTCAGCTCCGTCAGAGCCGGGAACTTCTGCAGCCAGATCCCCGCATCGATGCCGCTCGCCTCGAACCCGATCGCCGTGAAGACGATCGGGGTCGCGGCGTCGCGAGCGACGTCGAGCAGCCGGCGCGTCGCCTCGACCTCGGCGGTCAGCTCCGACCCCGCGCCGTACGCGGGGTCGGTGAAGCCGCAGGTGAAGTCGACGACGAGGACCGCCGGGCGGGAGCCCCAGACCAGGCTCTGCCCCAGGCGCGCCGCGTCGTAGACGCGCCGCGCGTCGGCATCGCTCATGCCGTCGCCTCCCGTGCTCGACGCCACCGGAGGCTCACGCCTTCTCCGCCGCCCGGAACGAGTCGTCACCCGTGCTGTGACCCACGGTCGACAGCGACGGCGCCTGGATGTGCGCCTCGTGCTCGCGGTTGGGCGCGGGCCCGAGGCCGATGAAGTGGCGGCACTCCTGCAGGAAGCGCGAACGGTCGTATTCGCCGTAGAGCCGCTCCTTGAGGAACGGGACGTTGAGCGCGTTGGACTCCTCGAAGATCTTCGAGCGGGTCGCGTGCTCGCTGGAGGCGACGTCCCAGACCAGGTTCATGACCAGGTTCTTGTCGCGCGCGCTCATGCTGCGCGTGTCCAGGAACCAGGCCAGGTCCTTGCCGAACGCCGCCGGGACCTTCAGGTCGTCCTCGGTCCAGCGCAGGATCATGCCCTGGCCGCAGAGGTCCTGGAGGATGTGCAGGATCCGGGGCAGGTTGTCCAGCGCGTAGGAGCGCCCGGCGGTGATGATGTTGACCTCGGGGACCATCACGCCGCCCTCGGAGAGCTGCGCCAGGTCCTCGGCGGCCAGGCACATCCCCTGCAGGATGTTGCAGTACTCGATCACGTCCGCCACGCGCTGGCGGACGACCGGAACCCCGTCGAGCTCGAGCGTGTCGACGATCAGCTGCGCCAGGCCCGCGTACATCTCCGCCTTGGCGGTGATGCGCACGAACGTGTACCAGTGCTCCAGGCGCGCCCAGACGTTGTAGAAGTTCACGCCGTGCAGCGATCGCTTCGACTTGGCGATGACGCGCTCGTTGGGGACGAACAGGTTGTCGAACGCCACGATCGACTCGACCTCCTCGCCCCGCGAGGTCAGGGGATGGTCGTAGGCGGTGGCCTCCGGCCGGTGGACGATCTCGCGGCAGAACATCTTCAGGCCGGGCGAGCCGATCGGCACCATGACCCAGAAGCTCTCCTCGTCCAGCGGCGGATGGAAGCTGCCGATGATCATCTCGTTGGACTGCGGCACGGCCGTGCCGACGCCCTTGACCCCGCTGATCCAGATGCCGGTCGCGTCCTCCTTGACGATGCGGGCGGTCGCCCGCTCGGGCGGCAGCGCCTCGGGATCGGTTCCCGAGGCGCGGGAGCGGAAGCCCTGCGGGTCGACGATCGTCTCGCCGAGGTGGAGGTTGTTCTCCTCCGCGTAGGTGATGTAGCGGGCGATGTTGTCCGCGTAGTCGGGGCACTCGCGCCGGAAGGAGGGAAGCTCCGCGAGCATCCCCAGCGGCAACGTCGAGATCATGTCGATGCCGCGGCCGTGGGTGCCGAAGGTCTGGCGGGCGACGTGCTTGATGCCCTCGCGGCGGAACGCGAGATCGGCCTTGGTGCGAGGGATCAGATACGAGGCGGTGACCCGCTCGCCGTCCTCCCGCACGTAGGTCAGCAGGTTCTGCACCTCGGGATCGAACTGCTGGTCGTAGATCGCGGCGATGTTCCTGATGCCGCCGGCCGTCGCGACGTGGGTCGTGACGTCCTTGATCAGCTCGCCCTTGTAGACGACCTGGCGGTCGTCTCGCAGCGAGTCGACGTACTGCTCGGCGTTCTTCAGGTGCTTCGTGCTCTCTGGGGTGGTGACGGGTTGCTCGACGGTGGCCATGGATCCTCCCTGGCTACGTGTGATGGACGGTGGAGGCTGCGGTGAGATCGCGGGACGGCGGAACGCCGAGCGAGTGGACGGGCGCGAACTCGCGGGGTATCGGGTAGTCGTGGAGGAGCGAGTCGACCGTCTCGCCGGCCACCGGGCCGACGTGCAGGTCGTTGGACTCGGCAAGGCGGTGATAGGTCTGCGCGAAGTAGACGAGCGGACGGTCCCCGTCGTTGAGGATCACGTCGCGAACGCGGCCGATGAAGAGGGTGTGATCACCCGCGGTGATGGCCTGCTCCACGACGCAGTCGACGTGGGCGAGCGCGCCGCCGACCGCCGGTGACTCGCTGACCCCGTCGCCGGGGCAGAAGTGCTCGACGAACTTGGGCTGGCCGCGGGACGAGCCGAAGCGCGCGACCTCGGTGAGCGACTCGCCGAGGACGCTGACCCCGAAGCGGCCGCTCTCGGTGATCGCCCGGGCGCTCGCGGTCGGCGTGCCCAGCGAGACGAGCAGCATCGGCGGCTCCATCGAGACCGAGCAACAGGCGCTCACCGTCAGCCCCCACGCCTTTGCGTCGAGGTGGCAGGTGACCATCACCACCCCGGCGGCCAGCTGCGACATGGCCGAGCGGAAGCCGTCCATGAGCGTCGCGGCGCGGTCCGCGCCCTTCTCCATGGTCGTCGCCTCCGTCGCGCGGCTCGATCTGCTGTTGTCCTGCATGTCCCTCTGACGGGAGGGGGTGCCGGTTTCTTTATCGCCGGGCGCCGATTCAGGAACGCCGTGCCGCGGCGGCGCCGCGCAGGCGCGCGTCCTCCGCCACGGCATCCCGGTAGAAGGCCCGCTCGTCGAGCGCGCACGCCGCGCAGATGAGCTGGGCGTCGCGGTCGGTGTCCATCTCGTGGGCCACGAACGTGCCGCTGCAGTAGGAGCAGACGAGCTCCGACGTCCACTGGTCGGGCACCGTGTCGCGGACGTCGCTCGCGCGTTGCAGGAACGACCGCAGCGCCCACGGGGACCGCAGCCAGCTCCAGTAGAGGCCGAAGGACACCACGAAGGTGATCGGCGAGGACCATGCGCCCCACGTCCCGCCGACCGCCTCGTACAGCACCACGCCCAACCCGGCCGCGATGAACCACGTGATCAGGCCGCCCGGGTTGAAGGCGCGGACCCGCCCGGGACGCCAGTCGTCGATGACCCCCTCCTGCGGCGTGCTCGTGCGGCGGAAGGACTCGAGGACGTGCGCGCAGGCCATGCCCACCCATGCGACGACGAAGATCGCCTGATACGACAGCGCCTGGCCGAGGAAGCTGAAGACGTCGGTCAGCATCAGCGCGAGCACGATCACCCCGGAGACCGCCGCCGCGGCCAGTCGGGGCACGCGCACCCGCAGCAGGCGCACGAGGAAGCTCTCGAGGCTCAACGAGGCGACGTAGAAGTTCGCCGTGTTGATGCGCGTCTGGCTGACCCAGATGAAGACGAGCCCGACGAAGCCCATCAGGCCGAGCAGGTCGAAGACGATCGACACCTCTCCCGGCGCCAGCTTGCTGGGGATGGTCAGGACCAGGAAGATGCCGATCACGCCGTTGACGAAGTAGGTCAGGAAGTAGTAGACGGGACCGAAGGTGACGACGCGATGGAACTGCGTGTCGGTCTCGCGAGCCATGCGGCTGTAGTCCCAGGCGAACATCGTGAGGATCATCACGCCCATGTACGTGACGATCCCGAACAGGAGCGGCGGCCCGGACACGGTGATGTGCTCCGGCTTGTAGGAGGTCCAGTGCGCGGAGTTGAACCCGTACTTGCTGCCGGCCCACACGACCGCGAGGATGAGGCCGATGGCGTAGAGCGGCAGCAGCGCGCCGTTGACGCGATCCAGCCAGTTGCGGATGCCGCCGATCACGAACAGCACGCTGTAGACGGCGACGATCGCGTACCAGACGTTGAGCGAGAAGACGCCCACGTAGTTCTGGAACGCGATGGCGATGATCGATGACTCCAGCGCGCCGTAGAAGATGGCGACGGCTCCCAGCAGCAGGGCGGCGAGCGCGCTGCCGGTCGTCCCGAACATGACGCGGGAGAAGACCGACGACGTGACGCCGGAGCGGATCGAGTACTTGGCGAGGCCGTAGTAGATGCCACCCTGGAAGACGACGGAGATCGCCATCGCGATCAGCGCGTTCGTCGTTCCGATGGTCAGCGCGACCAGCGCGCCGAAGATCAGGAAGACGAGGGAGCCGACCAGCGCCCAGTACGCCGGCAGGATCGACGCCCTGCCCAGGCGGGCGCGCTGGGGGACGAAGTGCAGCGCGTCCTCATCGCCATCACGCCCTGTGTCGTGAACCGCCGCTCGTGGAGCGGACGTCTGCGTCGTGGCCATGCCAGGTGCCCCTCTTCGTCTATGCCGATCGGCGGATCGACGCGCGGGGCGCGCGTTTTGTTTAGGAAGGCGGGCTAAACACGCCCGTCCGCTGCGCCGTCATGGGGACTCGACCCCAAGGAAGCGAGCCACGATGGAAGCGAAGCGGTTTCACCTCGGATGGTTCATGAACTTCACCGCGGACCTGTGGAACGGACCGTATGAGAACGGCGGCTCCCCATGGGACGGCCGGTTCTACGTCGAGATGGCCCAGGCGCTGGAACGCGCGTGCTTCGACTACGTCATGGTCGAGGACAAGCTGTCGGTCTCGGAGGCCTACGGCGGGACGACCGAGAACGTGCTCACGCACGCGGTCGGCATGGCCCCCAAGCACGACCCCGCGCCGCTGGCGGCGCTGATGAGCGCCGGCACCTCCCGGTTGGGGGTCGTCATCACCCTGTCGACCCTCGGCTATCCACCGTTCCTGCTGGCGCGCCTGTGCTCCACGCTGGACCACATCGCGGGCGGTCGCTTCGGCTGGAACATCGTGACCAGCGCGGAGGACGCGGCGGCCCAGAACTTCGGGCTGGACGCGCTGCCGCCGCGCGAGCTGCGCTACGACATGGCCCAGGAGTACATGGAGCTGGTCAACGCGCTGTGGGACTCCTGGGACCGTGACGCGATCGTCATGGATCGCGAACGCGGCGTATACGCGGACTTCAAGAAGGTGCGCCCGATCGACTTCCGGGGCACCTACTTCCGGTCGCGCGGGCCGCTGAACACCGCGCCGTCGCCTCAGGGGCGGCCGGTGTTCGTCCAGGCCGGCGGCTCGCCCAAGGGCCGGGACTTCGCCGCCAAGCACGCCGACTCCATCATCACGCTGGCCGACGGCATCGAGGGGATGAAGGAGTACCGCGACGACATCCGGGCTCGCGCCGCGGCGCACGACCGCGATCCCGACGACATCAAGGTGCTGTTCCTGGTCATCCCGACGTTGGGGGAGACGGTCGAGCACGCCTACGAACGTCGTGAGCGCGTCATCACGTCGAACGTCTTCGCCGAGCAGACCCTGGGGCTGCTGTCCTCCATCACCGACATCGACTTCAGCGCGTTCGAGATGGACGCCGAGCTGCCCCACCTCACCACCAACGGCGAGCAGGGGTCGCTGGACAAGTTCCAGCAGACGGGCAGCGGCAAGACGCTGCGCCAGCTCGTCTACGAGTCGGCCGAGTTCGAGTCGTCGTACCCGCTGATCGGCACGACGGTGACGATCGCCGATCAGATGCAGGAGATCATGGAGGAGGTCGGCGGCGACGGGTTCCTCATCACCATGCACAACCAGGCGGTGAGCCGCCGCCAGGTGATCGAGGTCACGGAGGGGCTGGTGCCCGAGCTGCAGCGGCGGGGATTGGTCCGCACCGAATACACCGCGCCGACTCTGCGTGAGAACCTGCTGGCGTTCTAGCCGCTGGGCCCGGGGCCACCGCCGGCCGAACCGCCGCGCTCGTTGACTGCCGAATCGGGTACACATCTGATATGGCCGCGAATCCCACCTACGAAGAGTCCAAGCAGGTCGCGGAGGCGAGCCGCGAGACCGAGTGGAAGCAGCCTTCCTTCGGGAAGGAGCTGTTCCTCGGCTCGCTGCGCACCGACCTCATCCACCCCCAGCCCGTCGAAGCCCCCGAGGCGACCGCGAAGGGCGAGGCGTTCCTCGCCGAGCTGAAGGCGTTCCTCATCGAGACCGCCGATCCGTTCGCCATCGAGCGCGACGCGAAGATCCCCGACGAGGTCATCGAGGGCCTGAAGGAGATCGGCGCGATGGGGATCAAGATTCCCACCGAGTACGGCGGGCTCGGCCTCAGCCAGGTCTACTACAACAAGGCGCTCGCGCTGGCCGGCACCTGGCACTCGTCGATCTCGACGCTGCTGTCGGCCCACCAGTCGATCGGCCTGCCCGAGCCGCTGCGCATGTTCGGCTCGGAGGAGCAGAAGCGCGAATGGCTGCCGAAGGTCGCGCGCACGCACGTGTCCGCGTTCCTGCTGACCGAGCCCGACGTCGGCTCCGACCCGGCGCGCATGACGACCGCCGCGGTCCCGACCGAGGACGGCACCGGCTACCGCATCAGCGGCGTGAAGCTGTGGGCGACGAACGGCGCGATCGCCGACGTCGTCATCGTCATGGCCAAGGTGCCCAAGAGCGAGGGCCGCAAGGGCGGCATCTCGGCCTTCATCGTGCCCTACGACACCGACGGCATCACCGTCCAGACGCGCAACCAGTTCATGGGCCTGCGCGGCATCGAGAACTCGGTCACGACGTTCGACGACGTCTTCGTGCCCAAGGAGAACCTGATCGCCGGCGAGGGTGCCGGCCTGAAGATCGCCCTCTCCACACTGAACACCGGTCGCCTCTCGCTGCCGGCGATCTGCGCGGCGATGACGAAGTACGCGCTGAAGATCGCCCGCGAGTTCGCCGGGGAGCGTAAGCAGTGGGGCCAGCCGATCGGCAAGCACGACCCCGTCGCCCAGAACCTCGCGTTCATCGCCGGCTCGGCGTTCGGGATCGAGGCGCTGGTCGACGTGTCCAGCCGCCTGGCCGACGACAAGCGCAACGACATCCGCATCGAGGCCGCGCTGGCGAAGCTGTACGCCTCGGAGCTCGGCTGGCAGGTCATCGACACGATGATCCAGATCCGCGGCGGCCGCGGCTACGAGACGGCCGACTCGCTGCGCGCTCGTGGCGAGAAGCCGGTGCCCGCCGAGCAGCTGCTGCGCGACATGCGCATCAACCGCATCTTCGAGGGCTCCACCGAGATCATGCACCTGCTGATCGCGCGTGAGGCGCTGGACCAGCACCTGTCGGTCGCGGGCGACATCCTCGATCCCAAGACGGCGATCGCCGACAAGGCGAAGGGCGCGCTGAAGGCCGGCGGGTTCTACGCCGGCTGGTTCCCGAAGCTGACGGTCGGCGACGGCCTGAAGCCCGGCTCGTTCTCCGAGTTCGGCCCGGTCGCCGACCACATGCGCTACGTCGAGCGCGGGGCGCGCAAGCTCGCCCGCTCGACCTTCTACCTCATGGGCCGCCACCAGGCGTCCCTGGAGCAGAAGGGCCACCTGCTCGGTCGCCTCGTCGACATCGGGGCCGAGCTGTACGCGATCTCGTGCGCCTCGGTGTACGCGACGACGCTGGGCACCGACGAGGCCTACGAGCTGGCCGACCTGTTCGCCCACCAGGCCCGCCGACGCGCCGACGCGCTCTTCCACGAGCTGTGGGCCAACGACGACGCGGCCCAGTACAAGGCGGCCCAGAAGGTCCTCGAGGGCCGCTACACCTGGTTCGAGTCCGACGTGCTCGACCCCTCCGTCGAGGCGAAGTCGGCCGCGCCCGAGCCGGTTCCGTCGGCGGGCGACTGAGCGACTCGATGCCGACGGGCGGCGTGCTCCGCGGCGCGGAGCCGCCGCCCGTCGGCCGCTACGCCGCGAAGCGGTAGCCGACCCCCGGGTCGGTCTTCACGTAGCCGTCGCCGATCTTGCGGCGGAGGTTGGCGATGTGAGCGCGCAGCACCTGGGTGTCGTCGGCGTAACCGCTGCCCCACACCTCGGTGAGCAGGCGGCGGTGGGTCAGCAGGCGCCCCCGGTTGCGGATCAGCGTGCGCAGCAGGTCGAACTCGATCGGCGTGAGGTGGATCTCGGCGCCGTCGACGCGCACGACACGGGCGGCGAGGTCGACGTCCAGGCCGCCGACGGCGATCGCCGGCTCGTCCGGCCCACCGCCCGCGCGGCGCAGCGCGGCCTGCAGGCGCGCCACGAGCTCGCGCGGGCCGAACGGCTTGGTCACGTAGTCGTCGGCGCCCGCCTCCAGCGCGCGGACCTTCTGGTCCTCGTCGCCGATCGCCGACAGCACGAGGATCGGCATCTCCGACCACTCGCGCAGCCGCTGCGTCACCTCGATGCCGTCGCCGTCGGGCAGCACGAGGTCGACGATCGCCGCCTGCGGCGGGCGGACCGCCGCACGATCCAGCGCCTCCTCGGCGGTCGCCGCCGCGATCACCTCGAAGCCCGCTTCGCGCAGGATCACCCGCAGCGCCCGCAGGATCTGTTGCTCGTCGTCGACGACGAGGACGCGCGGAGCCTCGCCGCTGCTCATCCGCGCCCGCCGCGCGCCGCGCCCGCCGCGGGACCGGCCGCCGCGGCGGCCGGGTCGACACCGGGGTCGACCGCCTCCAGCGGCAGCTTCACGACGAACGTCGCACCCTGACCGGGCAGCGACTCGACCGCGACCGTACCCCCGTTGGACTCGACGAGCCCGCGGACGATGGCCAGGCCCAGTCCCGCGCCCTCCGGGACCGCTCCCTCGGCGCGGTGGAAGGCCTCGAAGATGCGCTCCTGCTCGGCGCGCGCGATGCCGGGGCCGCGGTCGACGATCCGCACGACGACGCGGTTGTGCAGCGCGCGGGCGCGAACGGAGATCGGCTGATCGCCACCGTGGCGGATCGCGTTCTCCAGCAGGTTGGCGAACGCGCGCTCGAGCTGAGCGGCATCGGCGCGCAGCGGCGGGAGGTCGTTGATCGAGAGCGAGATCGTTCCGCCGCTGCCGGCGACGTCCTCGGCGGCTGCGCGCAGCACCTCCTCCAGCGAGATCAGCCCCGTGCGCGGGCGCCCCGCGCCGGCCTGCAGGCGCGAGAGGTCCAGGAGCTTCTCGATCAGCCGCGAGAGCCGCGTGCCCTCCTCGACGACCACGGCGGCGAGCTCCTCGCGCTCGCCGGCTCGCAGCCCCGCCGATCGCAGCGCCTCGCCGGCGGTGACGATCGCGGTCAGGGGCGAGCGCAGGTCGTGGGAGACGGCGCGCAGGACCGCGGTCTTGGCGACGTCGCTCTGACGCAGCGCGGCGGTCTCGACGACCTCGCCCTGCAGCCGCGCCCGCTCCAGCGCCGCGGCGACGACGGGCGCCAGCGCGGGCGCGAGCCGCTCCGCCAGCCGCTCCTCGACGGAGGGCGGCAGGTCCGCGGGGATGACGAGGAAGGCGCGGTCGCCGAGCGGGAGCCAGGTATGGCGAGGGTCGCGCTCGCCGGCGCCGCTGGGGTCCCCCACGCTGCCCGCCGCCCGAGCGCCGCTGAGGTCCCCCACCACCACCGCCGCCGAGCCCAGCCCCAGCGCCGTCCCGAGCCGCTGTCCCACCAGCGCGAGCCCGTCCTCCAGCCTCCCCTCGCCGAGCAGCAGTCGCGCGGTCTCCGCCGCGATGTCCGCCTCGTCGCGGCGCAGGTCGGCGTCGTGGGCGCGGCGGCGGGCGACCTGCGCGACCGACGAGGCGGCGATCGCCACCACCAGGAGCGACAGCAGCGCGACGA
>JAOPZL010000425.1 GCA_025964175.1 Solirubrobacterales bacterium | reverse complement strand
CGGGCAGCTCAGCGGGAGACCAGCTTGAAGAACGTGCTGTCCTCGCCGTCCGCCTTGCGCTCCTGGTAGAGGAAGGCCAGCGACTGTTCCTCGAACTTCTGGAACCACGTGTCCCAGTCGACGTGCTCGAGGCGGTCCTCGCCGGCACCCCCGGGGAAGTCGATGCGCAGGATGCCGACATCGTCGTCGCCGCGTTCGGTGCCCTTCACGACCGCCGGCTTCCCGCCGTGCTCCTCCACCCAGCGGCGGATCTCGTCGTGGTCGGTCGTCTTCTTCGACTCGCTCTGCGACATGGCGGCCTCCTGGTCGTGCGTCCGCTGGGAACTACCCCCAAGCCGCGCGGCCGATCGAGCGGCCCGCGCCGGCGAACGCGAACCGCGGACCGGGGTCCGGGAACCGGCCCAAGGCGCTAGGCCAGCGAGTCCCGCTCCTGCTCGGTCTCCCGCTCCGGCCGATAGCCGTAGGCGGCCTCCCGCACGGTGGCATCGCTCTCCAGGCCCGACCCGAGGGCGCCCGCGACGGTGGCCAGCGAACTGGCCATCCAGCTGATCCTCACGTAGGACCCGAGACCGGCGTGGTGGCCGAGTGCCTGCGTGACGACGCTCGGGTCGAGTGCGAGCCCGGCGCAGGCCATCGCCAGCACGAACAGGGCGACGTACAGCGACGCCACCCCGATGAGCAGCGTCAGCACGGTGACGAGGTTGAAGAGGATCGCCTGCTCGCGACCGATCCCGTCGGTCGGGCGGCTCCAGAGCCCGTGGGAGAGGATGAGGAACCCGACGATCGCCGCCAACGACACGACGGTCAGGGCGCTGAGGTTCACGGCCGGGAGCGCGTCGGCCAGCTTCCAGATGTCCGAGGTGACGAGGGCGAACACCAGGGTCGCGCCGGCCGCGACCAGCGCCCGCGACAGCCGCGCCGCCAGCTGCCAGGGCCGGTTGGCCCGCAGCATCCCGGCGATCAGGCGGGCGTTGCCGCGCACCACCGCCGCGACGAGCCGGACGTCGACGCCGACGTCGTCGGGCTCCACCCGCTTCTCCGTGTGGGCGAGGTCGGCCAGCCGCCGGCCGACCCGCTGTCGCCGAGCCGCGCCGTCGCGGCCGCCGAGCTCCAGGCTCTCGCCCACGAGCCCGTCGACGAGGCGCACGACCGCGTCGCGGGCGCGGCGCCGCAGCTGCACCGCCCCGAGCGCGGGCAGGGAGATCAGCGCGACGCCGTGCGTGGCGCTCGCATCGGCCACCACCGGGCGGCGGCCGATGCGCAACGGCAGGTCGGTCAGCACCACCGCGAGATCCCAGCCCTCGCGCAGCATCCGCTCGCGAGCCGCGTCGATCACCGCCGTCCCGATGCCAGGCTCTGCCGCGAGCCGGTCGACGACGACCGGGATCTCCCACGCCAACTCGGTCCCGATGCGGTCGGCGAGCGCGGCCGGCAGGTCATCCGCGAGCTGCTGCGCGAGATCGGCCGCGATGCCCGGGGCGGCCAGGAGCCCCAGCGTGAGCGTCGAGATCTGCCGGCTTGTCGAGGCGGCGTCGATGAGGGTCATGAGTACCACTCCGGCTCCCTCGTCCGCCGGCCCGCGGTCAGGGTTCGCCGATGCCGCAGCCCGCCGCCGTGAGGACGGAGAGCCGGCCGCGCCCGCGGGACGAGGACCGCTCGATCACCCGGACGCCGTCGCCCGGCGTCCCGGCGAGCTCGGGCGCGGCGGCCTCGAAGGTGGACCAACTGGGCGTGCGCCGATCTTGGCACCCTCCAGCTCCAGCAGCGCCCGCTTGCGCGCCAGGCCGCCGACGTAGCCGGTCAGCGAGCCGTCGCTTCCGACCACCCGGTGGCACGGGATGACGATCGCCACCGGCGTTCGCCCGACCGCGGCGCCGACCGCGCGGACGGCGTGCGGGCGCCCGACCCGGTCGGCGAGCTCGGCGTAGGTGATGGTCGTGCCCCGCGGGATCATCCGCAGCGCCGCCCACACCTCGCGCTGGAAGTCGGTGCCGTCGAACTCCAGCTCGACGTCGAGCGGCTCCCGCTGCCCGGCGAAGTAGGCGGCGAGCTGGGCGGCGGCGGGAGCGACCGCATCGGGGTCGCGGCGCGCGGGATCCAGTGGGGACGCGAGCGCGATCGAGTGCTCGGCGAAGCGCAGTCCGACGAGCCCGCGGGCGCCGTGCAGCAGCGTGAGCGGGCCGAGCGGGCTGGCCACGACATCCCAGCGGGGCGTGCGATCGGTGCGGGGCGAGGGCGGCGAGATCGTGGAGAGCATCATGCCCGTAAGACGCGCCCGAGCCCCCGCGCGTGAGGCGCGACGGCGGCAGCGACCGCGGCCGGTTCGTCTACAGGCCGGGCGGGTGGCGCGCGACGAAGCCGGCGTTGCTGCGCGCCGACTGCGTCCAGCGCGTGCCGCCCGAGGAGAGCGCGCTGGTGTCGAAGCGCCAGCCGCCGACGTACATGTAGGCGTGGCCGGCGTTGGCGTAGACGGTGATGTACTTGCCCGGGCCGGGCTCTCCCCAGCTTTCGAACGAGGTCGAGTCCAGCGGCGAGGAGACGAGCCCCGCGGCGGCAAGCGCGTAGCTGATCGAGCCCGAGCAGTCGTAGGCCGAGGCCTGGAAGGAGGCGTGGCCGCCGCCGTAGGAGTACGGCAGCCCGGAGATCGCGTTGCCCGCGGCGATCACGAGGCGGACGGCTTCGGGGGCGCCCGCGGGCGCCTGGGCGAAGCCGCCGGCGTCGGTCGCGATGTCGGGGTTGGGGGTGCCCGAGCCCGTCGCGCCCGACGGTGCGCCGGTCGTCCCCGTGGCGGGATCGGCGGCGCGGCGCTG
>JAOPZL010000415.1 GCA_025964175.1 Solirubrobacterales bacterium | reverse complement strand
CAGCGGCCTGCCGCCGCGGCCGGCGTCCCGCGGGCCGCCGCCTCAGCCGTACCGGGCGCCCACGGCCGGCGGCAGCGCGTCGAGCTCCGCGAACTCGCTCTCGCTCAGCGACAGCCCGGCGGCCGACGCGTTCTCCTCGAGGTACTCGATCCGCCGCGTGCCGGGGATGGGGACGACCTGCTCGCCCTGGGCCAGCACCCATGCCAGCGCGACCTGTCCGGGCGCGGCCCCGTTGGCCCGCGCGATGGCGTCGACGCGATCCACGATCGCCTGGTTGGCCTGACGGGCCTCGTCGGTGAAGCGCGGGTTGCGTGCGCGGAAGTCGTCGGCGGCGTAGGTCGCCCCGGACTGGCGCCCGGTCAGGAAGCCCCGGCCCAGCGGTGAGAAGGGGATGAACGCGACGTCGTTGGCGATGCACCACGGCAGCACCTCATCCAGCGCGTCGCGGGTCCACAGCGACAGCTCGCTCTGGACCGAGGCGACGGGGTGGATCGCGTGCGCGCGCTCCAGCTCGTCGACGCCGACCTCGGACATCCCGATCGCCCGCGCCTTCCCGGCGGCGACGTGCTCGGCCATCGCGCCCCACGTCTCCTCGACGGGCACGTCGGGGTCGACGCGGTGCAGCTGGTAGAGATCGACGCGGTCGGTGCCCAGCCGCTGCAGCGACGCCTCCAGCGCGGCCCGCACGTGCTCGGGGCGCCCGTCGCGGCGCATCACGTAGCCCTCGGAGACGGGCGGCGCCGACTCGACGACGAGCCCGCACTTCGTCGCGAGGACGACCTCGTCGCGGCGACCGGCCAGCGCGCGTCCGACGAGCTCCTCGTTCGTGTGCGGGCCGTACACGTCCGCGGTGTCGATCAGCGTGACGCCGAGCTCGATCGCGCGGTGGATGACCGAGATCGAACGGGCCTCGTCACGGTCCTGGGGGTTGTAGGCCCAGGTCATGCCCATGCAGCCGAGGCCGATGGCCCCGACCTCGAGGTCGCTGTTGCCCAGGCGGCGGAGCGGGAGCGTCATGCCCACAGCATGACGCGCCGGCTCCCTCGGCCGCTCAGGCGCCAGCCGACGTCGCGTGTCAGGACGCCCTGAGCTGCGCGCGGCGGATCTTGCCGCTCGTCGTCTTGGGCAGCTCGTCGGCGAAGTCGACGCGGCGCGGGTACTTGTAGGGCGCGGTCGTCGCCTTGACGTGGTCCTGGAGCTCGCGCGCGAGCGCCTCGCCGGCCGCGTACCCGTCGCGCAGCACCACGACCGCGCGGACGATCGAGCCGCGCTCGTCGTCGGGCGCCGCGACGACCGCGGCCTCGGCGACCGCCGGATGCGCGACGAGCGCCGACTCGACCTCGAACGGCCCGATCCGGTAGCCGGCGGAGATGATCACGTCGTCGGTCCGGCCCTCGAAGAAGAGCCGGCCGTCCTCGTGCACGACGACGCGGTCGCCCGTGTGCCAGGGCTCGTCCAGCGCGCGCGGCGGCTCGCCCAGGTAGCCGAGGAAGAAGGTCGGGACGCTCGCCGGATCGAGGACCAGCTCGCCGTCATCGACCGTCAGGCGGACGCCCGGCAGCGGGCGCCCCATCGAGCCGGGGACCGCGGGCTCGCCCGGCGCGTTGGCCGTCGTCTGGCCGGTCTCCGTCTGGCCGTAGCCGTCGCGGATCCAGATGCCCGACACCTCGTGCCACGCGCTCAGGACCTCGGGGTTGAGCGCCTCGCCCGCGGCGACCGCGCCGCGCAGCGACGGCAGGGGGCGCAGCGTCGCGCGCTTGGCGATGACGCGGTACTCCGTCGGCGCCATGCAGAGCACGTCGACGCGCTCGCGCTCGAGCAGATCCAGGCGATCGGCGGGATCGAAGCGATCGTCGTGCAGCAGCGCGGCGGCGCCGCGGATCCACGGGGCGACGAAGACGTTGCGCGCGGACTTCGACCAGCCCGACGCGGCTGTGCACCAGACGAGGTCGCCCGGGCGGGCGTCCAGCCAGTGCTCGGCCTGGATCGCCTGACCCGTGAGGTAGCGCTGGCCGTGGACGACCGCCTTGGGCTCACCCGACGTGCCGGACGTGAAGATGACGATCGCGGGGTCGGTCGGGTCCAGCTCGACCGCCGGGGCAGGCTCGCCGGCGCCGGCCTCCGCGCTCCAGAGCGCGTCGTCGGGGACGAGCAGGACCTCGACGTCGTCCCCATCCGCCTGCGCCGCCTCCAGTTCTGCCCGGTTGCGCTCGTCGGCGAGGATCAGCTTCGGGCGCGCCGTCGCGAGGCGCAGGGCGAGGTCCTTGGCGCGCAGCTGCTCGTTACAGGGCAGGACGACGGCGCCCAGCCGGAAGCACGCGACCATCGCCATGACCCACTCGGGCCGGTTGCCGATCAGCGTCATGACGACGTCGCCGCGCCCGACGCCGTGGCGCGCGAGCGTCCCGGCGAGTCGCGCCGAGCCGTCGGCAACTTCGCCGAAGCGCCATTCGCGGCGGCCACCATCGCGGCGCAGCTCGACCAGCGCGAGCTGCTGCGGCGGGGTGGCGTCGACCACGTCACGGGCGAAGTTCATCGCGGCCGAACCCTAGCCCGCGATCGGCCTGACATGCCGGCGCCCGCCGCTTAGGATGGATCGCATGCCGCCCGTCGAGCCCACTGACTCCGTCGAAGCGCTGCGCCACGCGCTGCGGGAGTTCCTGGCCGCGCAACGCCGCCTGCGCGGCCGCGAGGCACAGCGCCAGGACGCGCTGAGCTTCTCCCAATACGCGGTGCTGCGGGTCCTGGCCGACGGCGACGAGCACTCGGCCGGGGAGCTCGCCATCGCCGCCGACCTCACGCCCGCCTCGATCACGAAGATGCTCGACGGCCTATCGCGCTCCGGTCTGCTGGAGCGCGTGCGCAACGAGTCCGACCGCCGCCGCGTCGGAGTGCGCATCACGCCGGACGGCCGCGACACCTTCCTGGAGAAGGACCGGCAGCTGACCGAGGCATGGCACGCGGAGCTGGCCGATCTCGATCCCGGCGAGCTCGAGACGATGGTCACGGCGATGCGGCGCCTGTCTGCGCTCTTCGACTCGATCTAGCGTCTAGGCTTCCGGCGATGGAGGCCTCCGATCCCTCGCCGCCCATCGCGGTCGGCGACACCGTCTGGCTGACGCGTCCGGGCGACGCCCAGGGGCCGCCGCGCTCCGCCGTCGTCGTGGCCGACAAGGGCCTCTACGAGCCACCGGCACCGCCCGCCGCCGGCCCGATCCCTCCCGTGCGCATCATCCGCGTGCGGTTCGAGGACGGCCAGGAGCAGATCCTGCCCGAGTTCAAGGTCAGCGCGGTGCGGCCATCGCCACCCAGCGCCTGACCCCCACGGGGGTCCACTGGTGGGCGGTCGTCCCGGGTCTGGCGATCGTCCTCGGCCTGGCCGCGCTCGACGCCCACTGGGACGAGGGGCGCGTCATCTCCGCCACGGTCGTCATCGGGCCCTTCATCACGTCGCTCTTCGGCTCCACGCGCCAGACCGCCGTCGTCGCGGCCCTTGCGGTCGTCGCCTGCGTGCTGAGCGGTCAGTGGAACCACAACTGGGGGACCGACGCCTACCTCGTGCGCCTCGTCGTGGTCGTCGTCGGCGCGGCGTTCGCCTGCCTCGGAGCGCGTTCGCGCGTGCGCCTGGGCGTCGACCGCAACCGCTTCCGCGTCCTGAGCCGCGCCGCGCAGATCTCCGACTCCGCGGGTGGGTCGGTGGAGGAGACGGTGCAGCGGCTGGGCGAGCTCGTCGTCCCCGGCTTGGCCGACATCTGCGTGATCGACGTGCTGCGCGACGCGGACGTCGAGCGTCTGGCGGTCGTCGCGGCCGTCGGGCGACGGGAGGAGATCGAGGCGAGGCTGCGGGTGCGCACGCCCGGCCCGGCCGACATAGCGCCGGGGGAGCGTACGGCCGGGCTGCTCTCCGGGGAGGTGACGCTCGTCCGGCGCGTGGACGAGGCGTATCTCGCGGGTGCCGCCTACGACCCCGACGACCGCCGCTTCCTCGACACGCTGCGGCTGCGCTCCGTGCTGACGGTGCCGCTGCGCGCCCGCGGCCGCACGATCGGCGCGATGGTGCTGCTGGTCACCGCGCAGTCCGGACGCGACTACGGCGAGGACGACCTCGAGTTCGCCCAGGTGCTGAGCGGGCGCGTCGCGCTGGCACTGGACAATGCCGGGCTGTTCAGCGAGCTGGAGTCGCTGGAGGCCCAGCAGACCGCGGCGCTCGGCTCGCTCGCCGAGGCGGTGACGATCGAGCGGACCGGAGGCGAGCTCATCTACGCCAACGCCGCCGCCGCCCGCGCGCTCGGCTACGCGGGGCCCGAGGAGCTGCTGCGCGAGCCGCGCGCGGCGGTCGTCGACCAGTTCGACTCGTTCACCGAGGAGGGCGTCCGGGTGCTGCCCGAGGAGCTGCCCGGACGACGGGTGCTGGCCGGTGAGCGGCCCGCGCCGCTGCTCGTGCGGGCCGTCCACCGCGAGACGGGGGAGGAGCGCTGGCGGGTCGTGAAGTCGACCGCGGTGCTCGATCGCGACGGGCGGCCGCGGCTCGCCGTCAACGTGCTCGAGGACGTCACCGACGTCAAGCGCGCCGAGCTGGCGCAGCGCTTCCTGGCCGAGGCCGGTGAGCTGCTGTCCTCCTCGCTGGACTACGAGGAGACCCTGGTCCGGGTGGCCCGGCTCGTGGTGCCGCAGCTGGCCGACTGGTGCGGGGTCAACCTGCCCGACGAGCGCGGCATGCTGCGCTCGGTGGCGGTCGCCCACGTCGATCCCGACAAGACCGCCTACGCCGAGGACTACAACCGCCGGTACCCCACGCGCGTCGCCAACGGGGGCGGCGCGGCCGCCGTCCTGCGCAGTGGCAGCGCACAGCTGCTCAACGAGATCCCCGACGCGCTGCTGGAGGCGGCGATCGACGATCCGGAGCAGCTCGCCGAGCTGCGGCTCCTGGGGATGCGCGCGGTGATGATCGTGCCGATGGTCGCGGCGAGCGGCCCGATCGGGACCATCACCTTCGTCAGCGCCGAGTCCGGCCGGCGCTTCTCGCCCGCCGATCTCGTGCTGGCCGAGGAGCTGGGCCGGCGGGCCGGAACCGCCGTGGAGAACGCGCGCCTGTACTCCGAGCGGTCGCACATCGCGCGCACCCTGCAGGCCTCGCTGCTGCCGGACGCCCTGCCCGAGGTGCCCGGGTTCGAGGTCGCGTCGATGTACCGCCCGGCGGGGCAGGAGACGTTCGTCGGCGGCGACTTCTACGACGCGTTCGAGAGCTCGTCGGGTTGGATGCTGCTGATCGGCGACGTCACCGGCCGCGGCGCCGAGGCCGCTGCGCTGACCGCCCAGGCTCGGCACACGCTGCGCATCGCGGCGACGCTGCTCGGTGACCCCGTCGCGGCCGTGCGCCAGCTCAACCGAGCGCTCGCCGACAAGTCGGAGCTGTCGATCTGCACCGTCGCGATCGTCCACCTGCGCCGGCGTGGGCCGGTGACCGTCGCAACCGTCCTGTGCGCCGGCCACCCGCCGCCCATGCTCGTCCGCGACGGGATCGCGCGGCCGGTGGGCCGCCCGGGCCCGCTCGTGGGCGCGTGGGGGGACTCGACGTGGACGACCGACTCGATCGAACTCCGCGGCGGCGAGCTGCTCGTCCTCTACACCGACGGCGTGATCGACGCCGACGGCGGCGAGGAGCGATTCGGCGACGCCCGGCTCGCGCAGTGCCTGCACGGCGCCCGCGACCCGCGGGACGCGGTCGAGCGCATCCGCGGCGCGCTCGGCTCGTTCGAGGAGGGCGCACAGGCCGACGACACCGCCGTGCTCGCCGTGCAGTGGCTCGGGGCGGCC
>JAOPZL010000175.1 GCA_025964175.1 Solirubrobacterales bacterium | reverse complement strand
TAGGCGACACGATCGCCATCGACGATCACGTCCTCGATGGTCGCGGTCTGGTCAGGAAAGGCGATGTGACTCTCGCGCATCGTGTCGCGCAGGTCGTCACGGGTGTAGATGAAGTCACTCGAATGCCGGACGTAGCCGTCGGCGAAGTGCTCGGCGATGTCGTCCAGACGGGCGACGTCATAGAGCGTCTCCCACGCGGCCACGACGAGGGCATGCGCGTCATAGTTGTGGATGCGCGTGTTCATGTAATAGGTCACGCTAGCGGATCGTCCGGCGTCGTATGACGCGCGCTAAGCGAGCACGGCGCCGCATCCGCGACTACGTGAATTCCTCCACAAGAACGGCCCTCGGGCTGTGAACGGTTGACACGTCGGACCGAAGGGCCTGTTTTTTCCTGCGGGAATCGCGGTTTCGGGGACGTCGGCGGCCGGCTGTCGAGGGCCTCGGAACGCCTCGGCGGAACGTATGTGGACCACGAACATCCGCCCCCACGACTTGTGGGGGCGAAAGACATAGGCAGCGTCGACGGGGGCGGATATGAATTCCTCTGTCACCACGGAGGGGAACCGACGGTGACAGATTGTGGCGCGCATTACCTGTGTGTGCTGCCTTGTGTTGCCGATGAGGGAGAGGTCTGTCTTGTTTGACACCAACCGTGCGCGGCGTCTTACCGCTGCTGCTGTCGTCTTGGTTGCAATTGTTGTTGCTGGTTGTGGTTCCAGTGTCAGTAATTCGGAGCCTGGATCGTCGTCGTCGTCGTCGGCCGGCTCGGAGAAGGTCAGCCTGCCGCCGGTCGTGCCGGTGAGCAGTCCGGACTGCGAGGACATGGTCTACCGAGGTGAGGGCAAGCCCGACGTCCTCGTGCCCGTGCAGATGGCGTTCTTGGGCTTCCAGAAGACGATCAACGACGCCTCTCTGGGCCTGATCGAGAAGTACCTCGACCAGCACCAGTGGAAGGCCGGCGACTACAAGGTCGCCATCCAGGCGTGCAACGACGCCACGACCACGGCGGCGTTCACCGATCCCGCCAAGTGCGCCCAGCTGGCGGCCGCCTACGCGAGCAACCTGTCGGTCGTCTCGGTCATCGGCTACGACTCATCCGCCTGCTTGCAGACGGTCGCGCCGACGCTCAACCAGGCCCCGGGGGGCGGGCTGGCGATCGTCTCTACCGAGGCGACCTACGTCTGCTTCGTGGCCAAGAGCCCAAGCGCGTGTAAGCCCGACGAGCCGGCGAAGTACTACCCCAACGGCAAGCAGAACCTGTTCATGGCCCTGCCGCCCGACAACTACACGGCGGCCGCCTTCGCCCAGCTCGCCAAGGACAAGGGCTACAAGAAGCTCTACGTCCTGTCGCACAACCAGGCGTACGGGATCGGCCTGGCCTCGCTGGCTGCCTCCGCCGCCAAGCAGGCGGGCATCTCGGTGGTGCGCCAGGAGTCCTGGGACCCCAAGGCGGCCAGCTACCGCGCGCTGATGGAGCAGGTCAAGGCCAGCGGCGCCGACGCGCTCGTGGTGGCCGGCTTCCCGTCCGACAACGCCGCCCAGCTGATGAAGGACCGCGCCGCGGTGCTCGGGCACGGGTTCCCGGCGCTGATGGCCTCGCCGCTGCTGGACAAGTCCTTCCTGGATGCCATGGGCCCGGCCGGTGACGGCTCGTTCGTGCTCCTGGAGACGACACCGCCCGACCAGCTGAAGGGGGACTCCAAGACGTTCTTCGACGAGTACTCCAAGGAGGCCAAGGTCGACACCGCGGCACTGGGCGCTTACCCGACCTTCGCGGTGGCCACCATCCAGCTGACCAGCCAGGCGATCGCCGAGTCCAACGGGACGCGCGCCGGGGTGCTGGAAGCCTTCCCGAAGATCAAGGTCCAGGACAGCGTCTACGGCGCCCCGACCGGGTTCACCCCGACCGGCGCGCTCACGCCGCCGCCACCGGCCGGCTACTACGCGATCGACGGAGGCCGGCTGAAGTTCGGGGGCCAGGTCGAGTACCCCGCCCAGCTCGCGAACGACGCCCTGTAATCACATGGGGGTCCGCAGTCAATCGATCTCCCGCTCGCCTGAGAGGCGAGCGGGAGCTGTGGTCGGCCAGGTGGCCGGCGCCGCCGTCGTGCTCGCGCTCGCGGTGTGGCTCGTCGGCAACCTCGTCCAGGCGCCGAGCCAGTTCGGCAACGTGCTCATCATCGGCGTCACCAACGGCGCGATCTATGGGCTGCTCGCGCTCGGATACTCGCTGATCTACGGGATCCTGCAGCTGTTCAACTTCCCGCAAGGGGACATCTTCACCGTCGGCGCCATGACCGGCATCTCGCTGATCACGCTGCTGCTCGGCGCCAACGTCGGGGGCGGGCCGCTCGCCATCGTCGGGGTGCTGGTGCTCGTGCTCGTCGTGGCGTGCGTGGTCAGCTCCGTGCTCAACCTGGCCATCGAGCACCTCGTCTATCGGCCCATGCGCCGCCGGGCGGCGACCCGAATCCAGCCGATGATCGCCTCGTTCGGCTGCGTCTACGTGCTCCAGAACGTCATCCAGGTCATCTGGGGTCCCGACTTCCTGTCGGTGCCCCAGATCTTCCCGACCGGCACCATCGTCGACATCGGCGGCGTTGTGCTGCGCTGGAACGACCTGCTCGTCGTGGCCATCGCCGGGCCCGTCCTGCTCGCCCTCAGCTGGTTCATCCAGAAGTCGAAGAAGGGCAAGGCACTGCGCGCCG
Source organism: Solirubrobacterales bacterium (assembly GCA_025964175.1). GTDB lineage: Bacteria > Actinomycetota > Thermoleophilia > Solirubrobacterales > Solirubrobacteraceae > Capillimicrobium. Next base: position 3,414 of record JAOPZL010000175.1, on the reverse strand, counting down.
TTGCCCAGGACGGCGAGGCGGCAGCCACGCTGGGCATCGACCCTGGCCGCCTGATATCGATGGCCTACGTCATCGGCGGCCTGCTGGTCGGAACCGGCGTCCTCCTCTACCTGTCGCAGTTCGGGACGATCCGCTACGACAGTGGCTTCCTGCTCGGGCTGTTCGCCTTCACGGCCGCGATCCTCGGCGGGATGGGAAACCTGACCGGCGCCGTCGTCGGCGGGCTCACCATCGGCCTCGTGCAGGCGGCCAACGAGGGCCTGAGCTGGATGACGCCCGGCTCCTCGTGGTCGCCGGCGATCATCTTCGGCCTCCTGGTCATCATCCTCACGCTGCGCCCTCAGGGCCTGCTCGGCCAGCGCGCCGCCAGCGGTAACTGGACCTCGAGCCCGGCCGCCGCCGGCCGCTCTCCCCGCCGCCGCGGCGGACGGCGCCATCTGCTCGCGCGCCTGCGCCAGCGCCATCCGGCCACGAGCCGGTCGCGCCGGATCGCCCGTCTGCGCCCGCGGACCGTGGCCGTCGTCGCGCTGGCGTTGCTCGTCTTCTACCCGCTCTACCTGGGCGACCTGCCCACGTCGGTGCCGCTGATCAACAGCTTCCCGAGCCTGCCGACGATGTGTGTGATGGCCGTCTTCGCGCTGATGGCGGTCGGCCTGAACATCGTCGTCGGCTACGCCGGCCTGCTCGACCTCGGCTACGTGGCCTTCTACGCGGTCGGCGCCTATGTGATGGCCTGGCTGGCCTCGGCCCAGTTCTCCGGGGCCGACGTGCACCTGCTGTCGCTCGGCACGGTGGCCAACGGCGCCGGCATCCACCTGAGCCCGTGGCTGGTCCTGATCGTCGCGGGGGTCGTATCGGCCGCCATCGGGGTGCTCATCGGCTTCCCCACGCTGCGCATGCGCGGCGACTACCTGGCCATCGTCACCTTCGGCTTCGGCGAGATCATCCCCGTCTTCATCCTCAACGGTGGGAGCATCACCAACGGGTCGTTCGGGATCTCCGGCATCGACTCGCCCGGGCTGGGGCCGCTGAGCGGCCCGCTGGGGACCACGGAGACCTTCCGCGGGGCGCTCGACAGCGCGCAGTGGTTCTACTGGGGAGCCCTGGCGCTGCTGCTCATCGGGATGGTCGCATCGCTGAACCTGCGTGCGTCGCGCACCGGGAGGGCCTGGATCGCCGTGCGCGAGGACGAGGACGCCGCCGCCGCGGTCGGCGTCCCGCTCATGCGGGTCAAGACCTACGCCTACGCCTGCGGTGCCTGCATCGGCGGCGTCGCCGGCGCCTACTACGCGACCTACAAGGGAACGGCGTTTCCGAGCGACTTCTCGTTCTCGATCTCCTTCCTGATCCTGACCATGGTCGTGCTCGGGGGTGCCGGATCGGTGGCCGGCGTCGCCGTGGCCGGCGGGCTGCTGGCCTGGCTGGACCAGGAGGGCCTGGCCGGCATCGGCAAGTGGTTCACCTCGACCTCCGGCGTCGACCTCGACGTGACCAAGTACCAGCTCGGCTTCTTCGGGCTGCTGCTCATCCTGATCCTCCTGTTCCGGCCCCAGGGGCTCATCCCCGAACGCCGACATGCGCTCGAGGAACAGGAGCGCGAGATGCAGGCCACGCCGGGAGACGGGCGCCTCGCCGGCGCCGAGGTCGGCTGATGCTGCTGCAGACGCGGGGCGTCACCCAGCGCTTCGGGGGCCTGGTCGCCGTCGACGACGTGGACTTCACGGTCGAGGCGCGGTCGGTGGTCAGCCTGATCGGCCCCAACGGTGCGGGCAAGAGCACCTTCTTCAACACGGTGGCAGGCTTCCTCACCCCGGCGGCGGGCAGCATCACCTTCGACGGCGAGGAGATCGCCGGGTTGCCGCAGCACAAGATCGTCAAGGCGGGGATCGCGCGGACGTTCCAGAACATCCGGCTGTTCGGCCAGATGACGGCGCTCGAGAACGTCATGGTCGGCACCTACTGCCGCACCCACAGCGGCATCGTGCGCTCCGTCCTGCGCCTGCCGGCGCGGCGCGAGGAGCAGTGGGTGCTGCGGCGCGGGCGCGAGCTGCTCGACCTCTGCGAGGTACCCGGCGGCGCGGCCGAGCGGCTCGCCTCGCATCTCTCCTACGGCCATCAGCGCCGGCTGGAGATCGCCCGCGCACTGGCCACCGAGCCGCGACTGCTGATGCTCGACGAACCGACCGCCGGCATGAACCCGCGCGAGACGGCGGACTTCATCGAGTTCCTGCGCAAGCTGCGCGACGAGCTCGAGCTCGCCGTCGTGCTGATCGAGCACGACATGAACCTGGTGATGACCGTGTCGGAGCGCATCACGGTCCTCGACCGCGGACGCAAGCTGGCGGAGGGCAGTCCGGCCGAGATCCGCAGCGATGAGCGCGTGATCGAGGCCTACCTCGGCCGGAGGCACAACGACGCATGACCACTCCGATCCTGCAACTCGACTCGGTCGAGGCCCACTACGGCGCCATCCGCGCCCTCAAGAACATCTCCCTGGAGGTCCACGGCGGGGAGATCGTCACCCTGATCGGCGCCAACGGCGCCGGCAAGTCGACCACGCTGCGGGCGATCAACGGCTTCGTGCGCCCGTCCGCCGGCGAGATCCGCCTGGACGGCCAGCTCATCTCCGAACTGCCGCCGCACGCGGTGGCGCGGCTGGGCGTCGCCCACTGCCTGGAGGGGCGGCGGATGTTCCCGCGGATGACCGTCGAGGAGAACCTCGAGCTCGGCGCGTACCGCCACGCCGACGGCGAGGAGGTCGCGGCCCACGTCGCCGACGTCTTTGCGATGTTCCCCCGCCTGCGCGAGCGGCGGGACCAGGCTGCCGGCACGCTGTCCGGCGGCGAGCAGCAGATGTGCGCGCTCGGGCGCGCCCTGATGACGCGGCCGCGGGTGCTCATGCTCGACGAGCCGTCGATGGGACTCGCGCCGATGGTCGTCGAGCAGATGTTCCAGGCCATCAAGGACATCAACGCGGGCGGCACCACGGTGCTGCTGGTCGAGCAGAACGCCGTGATGGCGCTGGAGATCGCGGACCGTGCCTACGTCATCGAGACCGGCGCGATCGTCCTGGAGGGGCCGGCGCGAACCCTCATGGAGAACGAGGACGTCCGCCGCGCATACCTGGGCGATGCCTAGCAGCACACCATGAACAGCGCCGACGACATGAGGACACAGCGATGAGATTCGACCTGCTCTACGCCCTGCTCAATCCTGGCAATCGCCAGCCCTGGGACGAGGTGCTCGGCCACGCGCGCGATCACGCGTCGATGGCCGACGAGCTCGGCTACGGGGCGATCTGGCTGGGCGAGCACCACTTCGACGTGGAGGGCATCGACCAGGTTCCCAACCCGATCGTGCTCGGGGCCGACCTCGCCTCGCGGACACGCCGCATCAGGATCGCCATCGGCGCGA
>JAOPZL010000399.1 GCA_025964175.1 Solirubrobacterales bacterium | reverse complement strand
CGGAGAAGGCGACGCGGTCCCACAGCCAGACCACCGAGTCGGGCGTGTGGCCCGGCGCCGGGAGCGCCCACAGCGGGCCGAGCTCGCCGGACGTCGCGACCGCGATCGGGCCGAGGCGCTCGAGCAGGCCGCCGAGCCCCTCGACGTGGTCGGCGTGGTCGTGGGTCAGCGCGATCCCCCCCGCCCAGCCGCGCGTCGCCGCCTCGGCAGCCACCGCGTCCAGATGGGCGTCGACGCGCGGGCCCGGGTCGACGATCCAGCACGGGTCGCGCCCGATGACGTAGGTGTTCGTCCCGGTCAGCGTCAGCGGTCCCGGGTTGTGCGCGCGCACGCGCGCGAGGTCAAACCCCGCGATCAACGCGCCGCGAAGCGGTAGACGGGGCCGTCGAGCGACAGCACGTAGACCCGGCCGCGCGCGTCCTCGCCGAACGAGGAGAGCTGCGAGACCCTCGCGAGCCCCCCGATCGCCCGGTCGCCGCTGGCCTTGCCGGCGCTCAGCCTGACCGAGCGCAGCTGGCCCAGGCAGTAGTCGCCGTAGACGTAGCGCCCGTCCAGCGCCTTCAGCGCCGGGTCGCGCACGATGTAGCCGCCGGTGATCGAGCACCAGCCGGCCGCATGGGTCTTCGTCAGGACCGGCGCCACCGCGCCGGGAGCCGGCTCGCCGCGGTTCCTGCGGTTGCCCTCGAACGGGCGCCAGCCGTAGTTCGCCCCGCTCGCCGCGCCCGCGCGCGCGAAGTCGATCTCCTCGACCTCGTTCTGGCCGACGTCCGCGATGGCGAGGTCGCCGGTCGCGCGGTCGAACGAGAAGCGCCACGGGTTGCGCAGCCCGTAGCTGTAGATCTCGCCCCGCTTGCCCGACTGGCCGGCGAACGGGTTGGAGGAGGGGATCGTGTACGGCTGAGACCCCGATTGGCGGGGATCGATGCGCAGCAGCTTGCCCAGCAGGACGTTGGTGTTCTGCCCGTTGCCGCGGGAGCCGTGCTGGTCGTTGGCGCCGCCGCCGTCGCCGAGGCCGACGTAGAGCAGGCCGTCGGGGCCGAACTGCAGCTGGCCGCCGTTGTGGTTGGACTCGGTGTCGGGCTGGGCGAACAGCACGCGGCCGCTGGCCGGGTCGGCTCGGTCAGCCGACGTGGCCCGGTACTCGACGAGGGTGTTGGCTCCACCGCCCTTGGCCGTGTAGTAGACGTAGAAGCGCTTGGACGTCGCGTAGTCGGGCGGGAAGGCGAGCCCGAGAAGGCCCTGCTCGCCGCCGGAGACGACCTTGCCGGTGATGTCCAGGAACGGCCGCGAGCGCGTCCGGCCGTCGACCATCACCTTGATCTTGCCGTTCTGCTGCACGACGAAGACGCGGCGGCGATCCTGCGGCGGCGCGGTCAGCGAGACGGGCGCGTCGAAGCGGCCGACCTGGACGAGGCGGACGCCGCGAGCGGCGGTGGCGGGGGGCGCTGCGGCGGCGGTCGACGTGGCGGCCTCGTCCGGGGCCGGCGCGCTCGGGCTCGTCGCGGCCCCGCTCGACGACGTGGTCGCCCCCGTGGGCGACTGGGCCGGTCCCGATCCGCAGGCGACCACCGCTGTGACGGCGGCGAGGAGGACGAGGACCAGAGCGGGGCGCATGCGCGAACGGTACCCGCTGTCCCCGCGATTCAGGCCAGCAGCCCGAGCCTCTGAGCGCGCTGGACCGCCTCGGCGCGGTTGCGCACCTCGAGCTTGCGGAACACGTTGCGCGTGTAGTCCTTGACCGTGTGGTGGCTGAGGTGCAGCTGCTCGGCGATCTCGCGGTTCGTCGCGCCGGTCGCCACGAGCGACAGCACCTCGCGCTCGCGCTCGGTCAGCTGGTGCGTCTCGTCGGCGGTCGGCGGCGCCTCGCCGAAGACCTGCCCGCCGAGCCCGATCACCCGGATCGCCGACATCACGTCCCGGGCGCCCAGGCCCTTGGAGACGAAGCCCGAGGCGCCGGCGGCGCGCGCGGCGGCGGCGGACATGCGGCCCGAGCCCGAGAAGAGCAGGACGTTGGTGATCGGCGAGCGCTTGCGCAGCTCGCGGCACAGCTCGGCTCCGGAGGCGTCGCCGAGGAAGAGGTCGACGAGCGCGACGTGTGGCTCGTAGCGCTCGGTCAGCTCGAGCGCGTCGGCGGGGTTGGAGGCGACGAGGCAGCGCTCGACCCACTCCTGGCCCGACAGCAGCGCCCGCAGGCCCCAGTGCACGACCTCGTGGTCGTCGACGATCAGCACGCGCAGCTTGTCGTAGTGGCGTCTCATGTCAGGGGGAGCACTAGGCGCACGCGCCAGCGGTCGGCGCCCTTGGCGCCGAACTCGAGCACGCCGGCGACGCGCAGCGCCTCCATCGCGCAGAGGCGCAGGCCGACGCCCGCGCCGCGCCGGCCGGGCCCGGCGCTGACGCCGTCGTTGACGACGGTCATGTAGAGCGCCTCGGCGTTGTCTCGCAGGTCGACCTCGATCTCCGAGGCGCGCGCGTGCTTGTCGGCGTTGCGCAGCGCCTCGTGCAGGACGGACTGCAGCAGCGGCTCGTAGCTGGCCGGCACGACGCAGCCGTCCTGCCAGCGGATCGAGAGCGGCGTCTGGCCGGGCTGGCGGCGGATGCGCTCGAGCTCCTGGGCGAAGGTCAGGGCGGAGTCGTCGAGGTCGGGCGGGGCGAGCGGGCGCTCGATGACGTCGCGCAGCTCGTGCATCGCGCGCTCGGCCTCCTCGGCGCAGCGCTCGCGCACCTCGGGGCTCAGCTCCTCCCCGGAGCGCAGCAGCGCGGTGATCCCGAAGAGCCGCTGGATGACCGAGTCGTGCAGCTCGCGGGCCAGCGACATCTGCTCGGACAGCTGCTGGTTGAGCAGCTGCTGCCGGGTGGCGACGCGGGCGGTGGCGGCCAGCGCGGCGGCCTTGCCCAGCGAGCGCAGGCGCTCACGCTCGGCGGCGGTGAGGTCGAACGGGCGCCCGCCGCGGTCGGAGATGATCACGCCGCGCCAGCGACCGGCGGCGCTCAGCGGCGTGGCGACGACGGTCGTCAAGCCGAAGGCGCGCACGTACTCACCGGGGAGGTCCTCCTCCGAGAGCGGCTCGGAGAGGACGACCACGCGGTCGTGGCCGAGCGCGTCGCGCACGAGCGCGGAGTCGTCCAGTGGGGCGTTGATCGACTGCACGACGGCAGGGTCGAACCCATGGCTGCCCATCGGGCGCACGGTGCGCCGGACCTCGTCGTCGAGGAACATCAGCGCGCGGTCCATGCCGACGAGCTGGCACACGGCCTGGCACAGGCGCGAGTAGTACTCCGAACGCGGCGCGAGGTGGAAGTCCTCCTCGTCGACCTCGCCGAGCAGCCCGACGAGCAGGTCGACGGCGTCGGCTTGGGTGATCTCGGAGCTGCGCACGGCCATGGTCCACGACAGACGCTAGCCCCATGCACGCGGGGAAAGAGCGCCCCGAAAATGCGAACGCCCCGGAGGGGACCGGGGCGCTCGCGGGGAGGAGAGGGTGTCCCATCTGGGACGGGTATCGCTATGTAAGTGCAGCCGCCGTGACCCGAAAGCCGGTACTGCTGGCGACCACGAGTTGGACTCTAGGACACCCCGTGGATCCACGGGAAGCCATTGGAGCCAACTATCCCCTCTTTGGGGGGTCGGTTCGGCGGTCGTCGTCCTGGAAGCGCCGGAACACGGTCGCCGACAGCAGCGCGTTGACCGCCCAGACGATGATCGTGGCCCCCACGGCCGACCAGAACGAGCCGATGCGGAAGTCGCTGACGATCCAGCTCGTGACGTAGAGCATCAGCAGGTTCACGAAGAACAGCGCGATCCCCAGCGTGAGGACGATCAGCGGCAGCGAGAGGACGAAGACGACCGGCCGGATGACCGCGTTGACGAGGCTGAAGACGAGCGCGGCGAGGACCAGCGCCCACCAGCTGTTCCCGTAGTCGATGCCCGCCAGGAGCGCCGCCGCCACGAACAGCGCCGCGATGTTGCCCGCCCAGGCGATGCCCAGCTTCTGCATCATCGGGGCGAGCCTACCCCGGACCGGACCCGCTCACCGCCAGGCGCAGAACGAGCGCCGCGCCGCCGCCCGCGTGTCTCCGTCAAGGTCGACGAACGGGCGTGGATCGGCGGCTGTCTTCAGCGCGGCCGGTCCCCCTTCCGGACGAACGCAGTCATGCTGTGCCGGCCACGCGCCCCGTGACCGCCCATAGGAGCCGCCGAAGAGCACGTAGTCTCAGACGGATGTGCGGGCGCTTCACGCAAACGCTCAAGCGCGATGACCTGGTCTCGATCTTCCCCCGGGCCGGCTCGCTCACCGACGACCCGCGCGTCTACGAGCGCTTCAACGTGGCCCCCACGGACCCCGTCCTGGCGGTCATCAGCCGCGACGGCGAGCAGCGCCTCGGTCCGCTGCGCTGGGGCCTGATCCCGTTCTGGGCCAAGGACGTCAGGATCGGCGCGAAGATGATCAACGCGCGCGCCGAGACGCTGACCGAGAAGCCCGCGTTCCGCGACCTCGTCAGGCAGAGCCGCTCGCGCTGCCTGATCGTCGCCGACGGCTACTACGAGTGGCTGCGCCCCGAGGACCCCAAGGGCCAGAAGATCCCGATGCACATGGCCCTGGCCGACGGCGGCCCGTTCGCCTTCGCCGGGCTGTGGACGTGGTGGCGCGACAAGGCGGCGGGCGACGAGGCCGAGCGGATCGCCAGCTGCACGATCATCACGACGGCCGCCAACGCGACGGTGCGCCCGGTCCACGACCGGATGCCGGCGATCCTGGCCGACGACGCCTCCCGCGCGGCGTGGCTGGACCCGGCGGGCGACGACGGCGCCGCGCTGGAGCTGCTGCGCCCGCTGCCCGACGAGGCGCTCACCGTCGCGCCCGCGAACCCGCTCGTCAACTCCGTCGCCAACCAGGGTCCCCAGTTGCTGGTGAGTCCCGATGGCTGAGACTTGAGCGTCTTCGAGGTCGTCGCCATCCTGCTGTCGGGGGTGGTGGCCGGGACGATCAACGCCGTCGTGGGCAGCGGCACGCTCGTCTCCTTCCCCGTGCTGCTGTCGTTCGGCTACTCGCCGGTGACCGCCAACGTCTCCAACTCGCTCGGCCTGGCGCCGGGCGCGCTGGCCGGCGCCTACGGCTACCGCCGCGAGCTCGTCGGCCAGGGGCGGCGGATGGCGCTGACCGTGCCGTGCTCGCTGGTCGGCGGCATCACCGGCGCGGTGCTGCTGGTCACGCTGCCCGCCTCGGCCTTCAAGGCGATCGTCCCGATCTTCATCGTCATCGCGCTCGCGCTGATCCTGTTCCAGCCGTGGCTGAGCCGCAGGCTCGACGCGCACCGCCCCGCGGGCGGCCACCACGTCGGCTTCGTGATGGCCTGGGTGTTCGTGTGCGGCGTGTACGGCGGCTACTTCGGGGCCGCGCAGGGGATCCTGCTGATCGCCGGGCTGACCGTCGCGCTGCCCGACGGCCTGCAGCGCCTCAACGGCCTCAAGACCCTGCTGGCCGGGGTGGTCAACCTCGTCGCCGGGATCCTGTTCATCTTCATCGCCGACGTCGCGTGGGCGCCGGTCGGGCTGCTGGCCGCCGGTTCGATCGTCGGCGGGATCCTCGGCGCGCACTACGGGCGCCGGCTGTCGCCGGCCACGCTGCGCGGCGTGATCGTCGTGGTCGGGGTCTTCGCGATCGTGCGCCTGCTCGTCTGGAACTGACGCCCCCCGCTCAACGCCGCGCCCGGAGCCAGCGGCTGCGCGGGCGCAGGCCGACGTGGCCGAGCGCGGCCGAGCGTCAGCGCCGCGCTCAGCCCCATGGCCTCTAGTAGCTGTAGAAGCCCTCGCCGGTCTTGCGGCCGTGCTTGCCGGCCAGGATCATGCGCTTCATCAGCGGCGGCGGGGCGTACTCGGGGCGCTTGAACTCGTCGTAGAGGGAGTCGCAGACGGCGTAGAGGACGTCCAGGCCGATGAAGTCGCACAGCGTCAGCGGGCCCATCGGGTGGCCGGCGCCGAGCTTCATGCCCTCGTCGATGTCCTCGCGGGTCGCGAAGCCCTCCTCGAACATGCGCACCGCCGCCATCAGGTACGGCACCAGCAGCATGTTCACGATGAACCCGGAGCGGTCCTTGGTGCGGATCGGGTGCTTGCCGATCTGCGTCGCGAACGCCGTCGCCGTGTCGACCGCCTCGGGCGCGGAGTCCAGCGCCACGACGATCTCCACCAGCGCCATCACCGGCACCGGCGAGAAGAAGTGCAGGCCCAGCACCCGCTCGGGGCGCGACGTCCACGATGCGATCTGCGCGATCGGGATCGACGACGTGTTGGACGCCAGCACTCGCGCGTCGGGGAGGCGCTGGTCCAGATCGGCGAACACCTTGCCCTTGACCTGCGGGTCCTCGACGATCGCCTCGACCACGAGCTGGGCCGGGGCGAGATCGTCGAGGTTGGTCGTCGGCTGGATGCGCTCCAGCAGCGCCGCCCCCTCGGCGTCGGTCAGCTTCCCGCGCGACACCGCCCGCGTGACGGACTTCTCGATGGATGCGCGGGCCCGGTCCAGCGCCGCCTGTCCCGGCTCGAAGAGGTGCACCCCGACCCCGGCGCGGGCCGCGGACTCCGCGATCCCCGAACCCATGAATCCGGCCCCGATCACTCCTATGACGTCGATCTCGCTCATCCCGCGACCCTAACGGCGACGGCCGGCTAGTCCTCGGCCAGGACCACGATGCGGTCCCCGGCCACCGGCACGTACGCCGCCGACTTGGACGGGTTCAGGCGCACGCCGTAGCTGGACGCCGGGTCCGTCGCCGTCTCGAACAGGCGCAGCCCGATCGCGGTCTCGCGGTGGTTGCGAGCCGCCGCGACGATCGTGGCGAAGTTCGTCTCCACGTCCACCGGCAGGTAGTCCTCGACCGGGCGCAGGTAGATCTCCGACCCGTCGGCCTCGAACAGCTCCGCGAAGACCGCGGCCAGGTGCTCGTTCTCGGAGATCTGGGCCAGCAGCAGCGACAGGACCTTCTCGCTGACGATCACGTCGTCGACCTCGGTGACCTGGGCGAGCTCGTGGTTGCGGTCGTCGAGCATCTCGCTGACGATCGAGACCGGGTGGTCCAGGCGCGAGGCGATGTCGCGCAGATGCAGGAGGGTGATCAGCGTCCGGGCGTCGGCGCGCTGAGCGTCGAGGTGATCGGAATAGCACATGACGATCACGTGGTCGTAGGAGCCGACGTCGAGCGCGTCGAGCGTCGCGCGGTCGCTGGTGTTGCCGTGCGTGAACGTCACGTCGGCGTTCTCCAGCTCGGCGCAGTCGACGGAGATCGCGGTCTCGGCGGCCTCGGTGGAAGCGACGACGGTGACGTGCGAGCCGGGAGCGACGTAGTGGTCGATCTCGTTGACGACGGTCGACGTGCGCGAGTTCCAGCCGATGACGAGCATCCGCTGCGGAGCCTCCGGCGTGCGCGGCCGCGCGACCAGCGAGGCGGCGTCGATGCGCCCGCTGAACGGCTCGGCGCGCTCGAGGACGGCATCGTCCTCGGCCACCGCGATGATCTTGTCGCCCTCGGCGATCGGGGTCGACGGATCGGGGTTGACGAACACGCGGCCGTCGGCGCGCTGCAGCCCCATGACCGCCGCGTCCTCGTAGGCCAGCAGCGCGTCGCCGTAGGTCCGCCCGACGAGGTTGGCGTCGGCGCGGAAGTAGATCTCCTCGCCGTCGAAGTCCAGCAGCTCGCCGTAGACGGCGGAGGCGCCGGCCTGGCGCGATGCCTGCACGATGAGCTTGGCGATCGTGTCGCGCTTGTCGAGGAAGACGGCCTGGTCGCCGCCGACGAGGTGCGCGGCCTCGAGGTTCGCCGGGTCCTGGATCTCGGCGACGATCCGGTAGCCCTCGTCGCGGCGGACGGGGCCGCGGGTCAGCGCGAGGACGGTCTTGATGACCTCGGCGTCGGGGTCGTCGCCCTGGGGCGAGAGGACGATCACCGAGCGGGCGGACTGCGGGTTGGCGATCGCGAGGTCGGAGAGGTCGATCGGCGAGCCGGTGCGGCAGACGACGCGGGTCCCGCGCAGGTCGGCGACCTTGGCGCGGATCTCGTCCTCCATCTCGACCTTGTCCTGCTCGGCGAGGATGACGACGGACGGGTTGCGCTCGCTCTCGTTGGCGACCGCGAGCTCGGAGAGGATCGTGAAGACCGAGTCCGACCAGCCGAGGATCAGCGTGTGCCCGGACTCGACGACGAAGGACCGGCCCTTGCGCAGCTCCAGGAGCTTCTCGTCCAGCGCCGTGGCGATCACGCCGATCAGCGCGGACACGATGAACAGCCCGCCGAACGTGATGACGAGCATCACGACGAGGAACGGCCAGTGCCCGGTGTCGCCGGCCACCGTGCCCGGGTCCAGGGCGTGCATCAGCGTCGAGAACGACTGCCCGATGATCCCGTGGCGCCCGCCGTCGGGGACGAGGCCGAAGATCAGCACGACGGCCACGCCGACGACGATCAGCACGACCGTGATCAGCGCCAGCCACAGGACGAGCGCGATCGGGCCGCGCGCCATCGTCGCGTCGAAGCGGTAGCGCACGACCTGGGAGCGGGTGGGCGTCGGCGGCGGCGCTACCGCGGCCTTGGGACCGCGCAGGGCGGCGACGCCGCTGTCGGCGATCCGCTGCTTCGCGCGCTGTCGGGCGATTCGTCCGGTGGTGGCCATCAGAGCGACCTATCGGCGTCTGGCCGCCGTTCCTATAGCGCAGCGGGCACCGACATGTCGCCGGCGCTGCTGGCCCTCCAGTCCACCGCGTTGGGCCGTGAGGAGGAACTTGGCGCAAAAGACCCGTGCTCACTACGCCATCGTGCGACAAAGGGCGTAACACGTAGTCCAAGCAACGCGGCGGACCGTGTGCTCGCCGTTCGCACCCAAGGCAGGGGAGCCGGATCGATGAGCTTTCATCAGGCACTGCAGCAGGCCGCGCAACAGGGAACCGCCCAGACGACGGATCCCATCTCGGTCAACGAGTACATCGACCGTGTGGCGGCGCATCCGTCGATCGCCGCCACCGCACATCAGCGGATCAACGACATGATCAGCGCCGCCGGGTCCCAGCCCGGGCAGCACAGCGGCGAGACCTCCTATCGCTTCTTCGCGGGCGAGCTGTTCGGCATGGACGTGCCCCTGGACCGGGTCGCGCGCTATTTCGGGACGGCCGCGCTCGGGCACGAGACGCGCCGGAGGATCCTGCTGCTGTGGGGACCACCGGGCGGCGCCAAGTCGACGGTCGCCGCGATGCTCAAGCGCGGCCTCGAAGCGTGGTCCCAAAGCGACGAGGGCGCCGTCTACGCTCTCGACGGCTGCCCCATGCACGAGGAGCCGCTCCACCTGATCCCGGCCCCGCTGCGAGCCCAGGCGCGGGACTACACCGGCGTGCGCATCGAGGGCGAGCTGTGCCCCGTCTGCCGCCACCGCCTCGGCGAGGAGTACGGCGGCGACTTCCTGCGCTTCCCCGTGCAGCGCATCTTCCTGTCTGAGGCCCGGCGCGTCGGGATCGCCACCTTCGAGCCGGGCGACCCCAAGTCGATGTCGATGGAGCAGCTGACCGGCGGCATGGACTGGAAGGCGATCGAGCGCTACGGCTCGGACGCGCACCCGCTCGCGCTGGACTGGCAGGGCGAGTTCTCCAAGGCCAACCGCGGCCTCTTCGAGGCGGTCGAGCTGCTGAAGAACCCGGCCGAGTTCCGCAACCTCTTCCTGACGATGGCCCAGGAGAAGCAGTTCAAGGTCCCCAAGTTCGGCTACATCGACTCCGACTGCGCGATCGTCGCCCACACCAACGAGGCCGAGTTCCGCGCGTTCATGGCCGACGCGAAGAACGAGGCGCTCAAGGACCGCCTGGTCACCGTCTCCGTCCCCTACAACGTCCGCGTCACCGACGAGGAGCGCATCTACGAGAAGCTCCTCTCCGACCGCGGCGGGCGAACCAGCGCCGAGATGCACGTCGCCCCGCACGCGCTGCGCGCGGCGGCGATGGTCGCCGTCCTCTCGCGCCTCTCCGAGCACGAGAACCTCGGATTCGTCGAGAAGATGAAGCTGTACGACGGGACCGAGGTCGGCGAGTGGAAGCTGGCGCAGATCCCCGAGATCAAACGCGCCGCCGATCACGAGGGCATGACCGGCCTCGGCCCGCGGCGGATCGTCGACATCCTCAGCGGTGCGGCGGAGCCCATCGGCGATGGCGGCGACGACAAGTACCTGACCCCGATCATGGCCCTGATCGCGCTGACCGACCAGATCGAGCGCATGGAGGTGCCGCGCGACGAGCGCGAGCGGCTGCAGGCATTCGTCGTCGACGCGCGCAAGGAGATCGACCGGCTGCTGAAGGACGAGGTCCGCAAGGCCTTCGTCCCCGCCTTCGCCGAGCACGCGCAGCGTCTGCTGGACAACTACCTGACGAACATCGAGGCCTACTGCCAGGGGACCAACACCCAGGACCCGATCACCAAGGAGGACCGCGACCCCGACGAGAAGCTGATGCGGGCGATTGAGGAGCAGGTGCGCCCATCGGTGGCCGAGTCGGCGAAGGACACGTTCCGCCAGGGCGTGCTCATGCGCATCGGCATCGCGCTGCGCACGGGGCAACGGCCGCTCAGCTACGAGACCGACACGATCCTCGCCAGCGGCATCGAGGAGTACCTCTTCGACCAGCTGAAGGACATCGTGCGCGTCACGGTCTCCAAGTCGAGCCCCGACCCCGACCAGGCCAAGCGGGTCAACGAGGTCATGCGCGTGCTGTGCGAGCAGTCGGGCTACAACCAACGATCGGCGACCGACCTGCTGGACTACGTCGGCCACCTGCTGAACCGCTGATGCCATGACCGTCGTCGGCCATGACGGGCTCCCCCACGAGCAGGGCTCGCGCGACGCGCTGCACCACCGCGACCGCGTGCGCCGCAAGATCGTCGAGCAGCTCAAGGAGCGGATCGGTGAGGAGGACATCATCGCCTCCGGGCCGGAGAAGAAGCTGCGCATCCCGGTGAAGGGCACCCGCCAGTGGCGCTTCATCTACGACCGCGGCCAGGGCGACGGGGTGGGCCAGGGCGACGGCGAGCCGGGCGACGTCCTGGGCGACGGCGACGGGCCCGGGAGCGGGGCGGGTCCGGCCGGCGACGAGCCCGGCGAGGAGCTGTACGAGGTGTGGCTGGACATGGAGGACGTCGAGGAGCTGCTCTTCTCCGAGCTGGCGCTGCCGCGGCTGCGCCCGCGCCCGCACGGCCACGCGGTCGAGGAGGAGGTCGTGTACGACGACATCGCGCGCAAGGGACCCCAGGTCGACAAGCGCGCGACCCTGCGCGCCAACCTGGACCGCAACGCGCGGCGCGGGGCGGCGCGGATCGGCGACGTCGATCGTGAGGACCTGCGCTACGTCACCTACCGCGAGCGGCCCAAGCCCCGTCACCAGGCCGTCGTGTTCTGCGCCATGGACATCTCGGCCTCGATGGGCAACGACCGCAAGCGGATGGCGCGGCTGTTCTTCTACTGGTGCGTGCAGTTCCTGCGCCGCCGCTATGACCAGACGCAGATCGTCTTCGTCGGCCACACCACCGAGGCGTGGGAGATGGACGAGCACGAGTTCTTCAGCCGCGTCGAGTCCGGCGGCACCCGCGCCTCCTCGGCCTACGAGCTCGTCGGCTCGATCCAGCGCGAGCGCTACCCCGCCGCGGACTGGAACGTCTACGTCCTGCACACCTCCGACGGCGACAACTTCGGTGCCGACAACCCGCACACCCTCCAGCTGATCCGGGCGCTGGTGCGCGAGTGCTCGCTCGTCGGCTACCTCGAGGTCGACGGCGGCGGATCGCGGTGGGGCCATGGGCTGTCGGCGTACCTGGCGGCCAACGCGGGCGACATCGAAGGCTTCGTCTCCGCCTCGGCGGCCGACGACCGCGAGCTGTGGCCGGCGTTGAAGCGCTTCTTCGCCCGGGACGACGTGGCTGCGGCGGTGACGCCATGAACACGCGAGCCGCGGTCGGCGGCGGCCGGGCGGCGGTGGCGTGATGAGCGCGTCCAGCCCTCCCGCCTACACGACCGGGGACCTCCAGAGGATCGACGACGACTGCCAGGCGATCGCCGCCGAGCTCGGCTTCGCGATGCCCCCGATCACCTACCACCTGCTGCGGGCCACCGAGATCTACGACATCGCCTCGCGCGGGCTGCCCGGCCGCTACAGCAGCTCGCGCTTCGGGGCGATCTACAGCCAGCAGCACGGCGACTACCGGATGGGCCGGTCGCGCATCTACGAGCTGATCGTCAACACCGACCCGGTCAACGCCTACCTCCTCGACGGCAACAGCATCGTGGCGCAGACGCTGGTGATCGCCCACTGCGCCGGGCACGCGTGGTTCTTCGGCAACAACCGCTGGTTCGACTCCACCGACCGGGCGATCCTGCCGCGCGTGCGCAGCGCGGCGGAGCGGGTCGACGGCTACATGGCCGCGTTCGGCCGCGACCGCGTCGAGGACTACATCGACGCCTGCGAGGCGATCGCCGTGCACCAGCCCCAGGCCCAGCTGATCCGGCGTGCGCCGCCGCAGCGCGAGCAGCACCGCTCCGGCCGCTACGACGCCCTCTTCCCCGAGGAGGTCGCGGCCGACCGCGCCCGCATCGAGCACGAGAACACCGAGCGCAAGGCGCGCTGGCCGACCGAACCCGAGGGCGACCTCCTCGGCTTCATCGAGCACAACGCCGGCCAGCTCGAGGACTGGCAGCGCGACGTCATCTCGATCGTCCGCGCCGAGCAGGCCTACTTCCTGCCGCAGCTGCGCACGAAGGTGCTCAACGAGGGGCTGGCCGTCCTCTGCCACCAGGAGATCTGCCAGCGGCTGTTCCTGCCGTCCGGGCAGTACTGGGAGTACGAGCAGCTCAACGCCTCGGTCGTGCAGCCGCACCGCGTGCAGGTGAACCCCTACCACCTGGGGATCACCGTCCTGCGCGAGATCATGCGCATCGCCTCCGAGCCCGACGACGAGGAGCGTGAGCGGTGGGCCTGGGCGGGCGAGGTCGATCCGCTGGACCAGGCGCGGGCGATCTGCACGACCTACGACGACGAGTCCCTCCTGCGCGAGTTCCTGACGCCGAAGGTCTGCGGACTGGCCCGTCTGTTCGCCTACGAGCACGTCCAGTCCGACCCGCGGCGCGTGCGCGTCTCCTCGCGCGAGTGCGAGACGATCCGCAAGATCCTCATCCCGCGGTACGCGCGCTTCGGCATCCCCCACATCGAGATCGTCGACGCCGACCACCGCGGCCAGGGCATCCTGTCCCTGCTCCACCGCGAGGAGGGCGCGACCGGGCTGGACGGCGAGTACGCCCGCGGGACGGTGGCGCAGATGGCGCTGCTGTGGGGCCGGCCCGTCATGGTCGAGTCGTTCCGCGACGGTGCGCCGGTCTGGTACGTCGGACGCCCCGACGGCACCGGCGAGACCGTGACGGACGGTGGCTGGACCGGCTGAGTGATAGACACGGCGAATGACCGACCTGCCCCGCCTGCTCGCCGTGGCCCGTGGCGACGCCGAGCCCGATCTCGTGATCGAGTCCACCCGCGCCTTCGACGGCTTCACGCGTGAGTGGCTGGAGGGCGACGTCGCCGTGGCCGAGGGCCGGATCGCCGGCATCGGGTCCTTCCCCACCGGTGGCGAGCGGATCGACGGCCGCGGGCGCTTCGTCGTGCCCGGCCTCATCGACGCGCACATGCACATCGAGTCCTCCAAGCTCTCGCCGCACGAGTTCGCGCGCGCGGTCGTCCCGCGCGGGGTGACCTCGGTCGTCGCCGATCCGCACGAGCTGGCCAACGTGCTCGGCCCCGACGGCGTGCACTGGCTGCTGGACGCGACGGAGGGGCTGCCGCTGCGCGTCTGGGTGATGGCCTCCTCGTGCGTCCCCGCATCGTCGTTCGAGACGGCCTACCGCTCGATGGGACCGGACGACATGGAGGGGATCCTGCGCCACCCGCGCGCGCTCGGCGTGGCCGAGATGATGAACTTCCCCGGGGTCATCAACGGCGATCCCGAGGTGCTGGCGAAGCTGTCGCTGGCCGGCTCCTCCCACGTCGACGGTCACGCGCCGGGGGTGCGCGGCCGGGCGCTGGACGCCTACGCCGCCGCCGGGATCCGCTCCGACCACGAGTCGACGACGTGGGAGGAGGCGCTGGACAAGCGCCGCCGCGGCATGTGGGTGCTGCTGCGTGAGGCCTCCAACGCCCGCAACCTGCGCGACCTGCTCGAGCTCGTGCGCCGCTACGGGCCCGAGTACTGCGCGCTGTGCACCGACGACACCGAGCCGACCGACCTCGTGCGCGACGGCTCCGTCGACCACGGCCTGCGGCTCGCGCTGGCGGATGGCATCTCGATCGAGGACGCGCTGCTCATGGCGACGCTCAACGCCGCGCGCTGCCACGGGCTCGACGACCTCGGCGCCGTCGCCCCCGGCTTCCGCGCCGACCTGCTGCTACTCGACGACCTCGACGCCTTCCGGCCGACGCACGTGTGGCGCGGCGGCGAGCTCGTCGCGCGTGACGGCGTGGCCCTGGACTTCCCGCGCGCCGAGGTGCCCGAGTTCGTGCGCGGCACCGTGCGCCCGGCGCCGGTGAGCGCCGCGGACCTGCGGATCCCCGACGCGGGCACCGAGCGGGTGCGGGTCATCGGCCTGATCCCGGGCCAGATCGTCACCGCCGCCCTGACCGACACCGCGACCGTCCGCGACGGTGCGGTCGTCGCCGATCCGGCCCGCGACCTGGCCAAGATGGCCGTGATCGAGCGCCACCACCGCACCGGCAACGTCGGGCTTGGACTCATGCGCGGCTTCGGCCTGCGCGAGGGCGCGTTCGCCTCGACCGTCGCCCACGACGCGCACAACATCGTCGTCGTCGGCGCCGATGACGCCTCGATGCTGGCGTGCGTGCAGCGGCTGGCCGAGCTCGGCGGCGGCGTCTGCGTGGCCCGCGACGGCGCGGTCGTCGGCGAGCTCGCGCTGCCCATCGCCGGACTGCTCAGCGAGGAGCCGGCCGAGGTCGTCGTGGAGACGATGGACGCGCTGGAGGCGCAGCTGGCCGAGCAGGGCGTGGAGGTCGCGACCCCGTTCATGGCGCTGTCGTTCCTCGCCCTGTCGGTCATCCCCGCCCTCAAGCTGACCGACCAGGGCCTGGTCGACGTGGAGGCGTTCGCGCTCGTCGGGCTCGGGGTGTAGCCCGCCGGACGGCGTCGGCGCCGGCGGCCGGGCCGTGCTCAGGAGGTTTTCAGGGTCGTGGCCGAATCATCCGGTGGACCGCTCGGGGCTTCCCCTGCGTCCTGCGTGAAACGACCCGCGGGTTTCGTCTCTTCTGGCGATGCGGCGGAACCCGCGGGAACACGACCGCCGGTCAGACCGTGGGCGGGCGGGCGATGCGGCTGCGCGCGCGATACTGTCGCCGCATGACGACCCGCTTCGAGGAGCTCGACGCCCTCAGCTCCACCGAGCTGCACGACCGCGCCGTCCGCTACGCCGAGCGTCACGGCGACCTGAAGTTCCTGTGGCGCCTGTGGCAGGAGCTCCCGGCGGCCCAGGTCGCGGCCAACCAGGAGGGCGAGGCCGACGTCGACGTGCAGCACGTCCTCGGCCTCCTCGCCGACACGTTCCGCGCCGGCGAGAGCGGCCCCTTGGCCGACGCCCTGCGCCCGTTCTACATCGACTACCTCGAGCAGCACCCCGACGCCTGAGCCGCGGCGTCGCCGCGCCACGCGCGGGACCCGTGGGCCAGGGGCCGAAGCCGACCTACACCAGGCGAGGGTCGCGCGGCATCGGCAACCTCAGCCAGCCCGGCTTACGGCTTGAACACCACCTTGAACGCCCCGTCCTGCTTCTTCTGGAACATCTCGTAGGCCTGCGGGGCGTCGACCAACGGGATCTGGTGCGTGGCGAACGTCTCCACGCCCAGCGGGTCGTCGTCGCCGGTGAGCAGCGGGAGAAGGTCGTCGACCCAGTGCTTCACGTTGGCCTGACCCATCCTCAGGGTCAGCTGCTTGTCGAAGAGCTGCAGCATGTTCAGCGGATCCGCGGTGCCGCCGTAGACGCCGATCACCGAGACCGTGCCGCCGCGGCGGACGGACTCCACCGCCGAGACGAACGCACCGAGCCGATCGACGCCACCGGTCTGCATCACCTTCTCGGCCACCGCGTCGGGCATCAGCCCAGCGAGCGTGTGGACGAGCTTGCCGACGGGCGAGCCGTGGGCCTCCATGCCGACCGCGTCGATCACCGAGTCGGGTCCCCGTCCGTCGGTCAGCTCCCGCACCGCGTCGCCAACGTCATCGACCGCGCTGACGTCGATCGTGCGCACGCCGTGTGCGGCGGCACGAGCCAGCCGATCGGGCACGAGGTCCAGGCCGATGACGTTCTCTGCGCCGAGATGCTGGGCCATGCGGGTGGCCATCTCGCCGATCGGGCCCAGCCCGAAGACGGCGACGCTGCCGCCCCGGGGAATCTGCGCGTACTGCACGGCCTGCCAAGCCGTGGGCAGCACATCGGAGAGGAACAGGAAGCGCTCGTCGATCGGGCCCTCCGGGACCTTGATCGGCCCGTACTGCGCCTGCGGGACGCGCAGGAACTCCGCCTGGCCACCCGGCACCTCGCCGTAGAGCTTGCTGAACCCGAACAGCGCCGCACCCATCCCCTGCTCGCGGACCTGGGTGGTCTCACACTGCGACTGCAGACCGTGGTCGCACATGAAGCAGTGGCCGCAGGAGATGTTGAACGGGATGACGACGCGATCGCCGACCGCGATGTTCGTCACCTCGGCACCGACCTCCTCGACGATCCCCATCGGCTCGTGTCCGAGGACGTCGCCCTCACCGATGAACGGGCCCAGCACCTCATACAGATGCAGATCCGAACCGCACAGCCCGCTGGAGGTCACGCGAACGATCGCGTCCGTCGGCTGCTCGATCTTCGGGTCGTCGACCGTGTCGATGCGAACGTCGCGCTTACCGTGGTACGTCAAGGCTCTCATGGCGCGCCGCTTCCCCTGCCCGGGCGTCGAACAAACGGCGATCTCGCGCAAGGTCGACACCGTGCGCGAGCGAAGCTCGCCTGTGCTGCGTGCGGGACACTCCGTCGATGCGGGGCCATCCATCGCTGCACGTCGTCGACCGCGGCACGCTGCTGACGTTCGCGTTCGACGACCTCATGCGCTACCACGGACCGGGGTCGCCGGCCGGGGTCGCGATCGCGTTCAAGGTGCTCGAGCTCGGGCTGCCCCTGCTCGAGTCAGGCGCGCCGCCCGCCCGACGGAAGATCGACGTGCGCACCGCGTTCGGCGGCCCCGGCGCTCGGGACGCGTTCGAGCTCGTCACCCGCGCCGTGACCGAGGGCCGCTACGCCGTCGACCCACAGCTCGCACGTCCGGCCCGGGGCCGCACGCTCGAGCGGTTCGTGTTCGAGCTCGTCCACCCGCCGGCCACGGCGACCCTGCTGCTCAGGGACGGCTTCGTCGACGACGAGTTCATCGATCTCGCGTCGATGGACTCCCGCAGCGCAGCGCAGGAGGCCCGCCTGGACGTCCTCAAGCGCGCCCTCGCCACGCGCGTGATGGCATCGGCGGCCGCCGACGTCGTCGAGGTCGAGACCTAGACGTTCCGCGTCGATCACCATGCGGTCCACCCTCCGTCGACGCGCAGGGTGGACCCGGTGACCGAGCCCGCCGCGTCGCAGGCGAGGTAGCGCACGGCGTCGGCGACCTGCTCGACGGTGGCCGGCTCGCCGCTGGGGATGCGCCGCGTGACCTCGGCGGCGAACCGCGGATCGGCGAACATCGACTGGGTCAACGGCGTCTCCACGAAGGTCGGGGCAACGGTGTTGACGCGGATGCCGTGGGGCGCCCACTCGACGGCGAGCGCCTTGGACATCCCCTCCACCGCGTGCTTGGTGGCGCAGTAGGCGACGCGGCCGGGGAAGCCGACCGAGCCCATCTGCGAGGACAGGTTGATGACGGAGCCGGCGACGCCGCGCTCCAGGAGGTCGTCGCCGAACGCGCGGCAGGTCAGGAACGTCGCGCGGACGTTGACGGCGAAGAGCGCGTCCCAGTCGGCCGTCGGGTAGTCGCGGGCTGGGCCGACGCGGTTGGTGCCCGCCGAGTTGACGAGGACCCGCAGGTCGCCGAGCGCGCGGGCGGCGTCCAGCACGCCGTCGATCTGCGCCTCGTCGGTGACGTCGGCGACGTGCGCGGCGGCGGTCGCGCCGGTCGCGGCGATCGTCGCGGCGGCCGCCTGCAGCTCGTCAGCCTTGCG
>JAOPZL010000395.1 GCA_025964175.1 Solirubrobacterales bacterium | reverse complement strand
GGCTGCGCGACGATCCGGACCTGCGCGCACGGCTCGGCCACGCCGCCCGCGCCGAGGTCGCCGCCTACACGCCGCAGGCCTGGGCCGCCGGCATGTCGGCCGCCCTGCTCGCCGCGGGCGCTCCGGGGCTCGGACGCTAGGGTCGATGACCCGTATGCGCAGGGCCCTCCCCCTCATGCTGCTGCTGGTGCTGCTGATCCCCGTCTCGGTCGCGCACGCCAGCGCCGACGCCGTAATCAAGGACTGCACCGACGACGAGGTCCTCCAGGGCACGTACACGCAGAAGGAGCTGGCCCACGCGCTGGCCAAGCTCGGCGCCGACAGCGCCGAGTACACCAACTGCGCCGCGGTCATCCACAACGCCCAGCTCGCGCTGGCCAGCGGTGGCAAGGGCAACGGCGGCGGCACGAGCCCGGGCGGCAGCGGCTCCAGCGGGAGCGGAGCGACCAACGGCGGCACCAACGGCACCGGCACCGGCCAGACCGCAACCGCCCCGGTGACCCCCACGCCCGCCACCTCCGGCAACGCCCCCGGCGCGTTCGGCGGCTTCTCCGGCTACCCGAGCAACCCCGCGCGGGACGCCAGCCAGGACGAGCTCGCCGCGATCGCCCAGGCCCGCAACGACCCGACCGCCGCCCGCGACACCCAGCTGGCCGCCTCGACGCTCCCCGCGCCGGTGATCATCGCGCTGGCCGCCGGCGCGGTGGGCCTCCTCGTCCTCCTGCTGCTCGATCTCCAACGCCGTGTCGTCGCACGCCGTCCGTAGCGCGCCCGCCCCGCTGACCCGCTCCCGCCCAGCCCTCCTGCGCTGGCCGAGCGCGACCGCGTGGACCACCCTCTCCGTGGCCGCGGTCCTGATCGCCGTCGCCTTCGCGGCCAACGGCGGGCTGCGCCTGGGCGAGACGACCAAGGTCGAGATGGCCCTGCTGCTCCTCTTCGGCCTCGGCGGCGCCGGCGCGATCCTCGCGACGCCCGACCGCGGGCGCTGGTGGGGCATGGGCGCCGTCGCCGCGTTCGCCGTCTACGCGGGCTGGACGCTGTTCTCGATCACGTGGTCGATCCAGCCGTCGGACTCGTGGGTCGAGGTCAACCGCACCGCCACCTACCTCGCCGGCTTCGCGTTCGCCGCCGCCCTGGCCCGCGTCGCGCCGCGCCAGTGGGAGGGCGTGCTCGGCGGGATCGTCCTGGCCTCGGTCGTCGTCTCGATCTACGCGCTGATGACGAAGGTGCTCCCCGGCCACCTCTCGGCCGACGAGCTCTACGCCCGCCTGCGCGCCCCCTTCGGCTACTGGAACGCCACCGGCCTGTTCGCCGCGCTCGGCGTCCCGGCGTGCCTGTGGCTCGGCGCCCGGCGCCACGGCTACGGGCCGCTCAACGCGCTCGCCTACCCCGCCGTCGGGATCCTGCTCGTCACCCAGCTGCTGGCCTACTCCCGCGGCACGCTCCTCGCGCTGGCGATCGGCCTGATCTTCTGGTTCGCCGTGGTGCCGCTGCGCCTGCGCGGCGCCGCCGTCCTGCTGACCGGCCTGGCGGGCGCGATCCCGCTGGCGCTGTGGGCGTTCGCCCGCGACGGCCTGTCCACCGACCGCCTCGACAGCGCGCTGCGCGGACCCGCCGGCCACCAGCTCGGGATCCTCCTCGCGGTCATGGTCGTCGTGCTGCTCGCCGTCGGGCTGGCCGTCACCTTCCGCGCCCAGCGCGCGCCGCTGAGCCGCCTCACGCGCCGGCGGATCGGGACGACGCTGCTCGTCGTGCTGGCGCTCGTGCCGATCGTCTTCGCCGGCTACCTGTTCACGACCGACCGCGGCTTCGGCGGCTCGATCTCGCACGCGTGGACGACGCTGACCGACCCCAACGCGTTCACGCCGCCCAACGACCCCAGCCGCCTGACCGCGATCGGCTCGGTCCGCTCGCGGTACTGGAACGAGGCGCTGAAGACGTGGAAGGACCACCCGTGGCAGGGCGTCGGCGCCGAGGGCTACGCGACCGCGCGGCCGTTCTACCGCCAGGACACGCTCGACGTGCTCCACGCCCACGGCTTCGCGGTCCAGACGCTGGCCGATCTCGGCCTGATCGGGCTGGCGCTCTCGCTGCTCGTGCTCGCCGCGTGGGGGTGGGCGACCGCGCGGGCGACCGGGCTGCGCCGCCGCGACAAGGGGCAGCCGTTCGGCCCGGAGCGGATCGGGCTGCTGACCATGACGGCGACGGTCGTCGTCTTCGGCGTGCACTCGTTCGTCGACTGGACGTGGTTCATCCCCGGCTGCACGCTGCTGGCGCTGCTGTGCGCCGGCTGGGTCGTCGGACGCGGGCCGCTGGAGACGCACGTCGACGCCGCCCGGGAGCCGCTGCCGCCGCTGCGCGGGCCGCGCGCCTGGCTGCGCGCGCCGGGCCCGCTGTTCGGCGCGGTCGCCGTCATCGCGCTCGCGCTCGTCGTCACCTGGGCGGTGTGGCAGCCGCTGCGCGCGCTGGACGCGACGAACGACGCGCTGGCCAAGCTCGAGGTCGGCGACTACCAGGGCGCGATCCACGACGCCTACCTCGCGCAGGATCGCAACCCGCTCTCGCTGGAGCCGCTCTCGGTGCTCGCCGTCGCTCAGGCCGGGTCCAAGGACGATTCGGGCGCGCTGGCCACGCTGCAGCGCGAGGTCAAGCTGCAGCCGGCCAACCCCGACCCGTGGGTGCGCCTCGCCGACTTCCAGTTCAACCGCCTGAACGACCCGAAGGCGGCGCTCACCTCGCTGAAGGCCGCGGTCCGCCTGGACCCGCGCGACCCCCAGACGCTCGGCGCCTACCTCGTCGTCCGGGCGGCCGCGCAGAAGAAGTAACGCCGCGGTCCAACGCGGCGGGCGGGCGTTCGGCGACGCTAGAACCGCGCCCGGACCGCCTCGAGGAAGAGCGTCTCCCCGTCGGAGGCGATCGTGGCCGGCGTGAAGTTGAGGTCGTCCATCAGGGTCGCGAGCGTGCGCTGCGTGAAGAAGCGCAGGTGATCGGCGCGCGGGTCGAAGTGGGCGTCGAACGCCTCGGGGTCGTCGGCGAGCGCGCGGACGAGCCGGGACGGGTGGTCGGGCGTGGTCAACAGCAGGCGCCCTCCGGAGGGCAGCACACGGCGGACCTCCGAGAGCCAGCCGACCACGTCGACCAGGTGCTCGACCAGCTCGCCGGCCCAGACGACGTCGAACGACCCGTCGTCGAGCGCGAGCGGCGCGTCCAGCACGGCGAGGCGCAGGTCGAGCCCGGCGTCTCGCGCCCGGCCTCGCCGCAGCGGCTCCTGCACGACGTCGATGCCGACCGCGTGGGCGCCGTGCGCCTGCAGCGCGGCGGTGAACAGCCCCTCGCCACAGCCGAGGTCGAGCACGCGCTGCCCCGGCCGCACGCGCTCCAGGAGCCAGTCGCGGCGCAGGGCGAAGCGCTCGGGCTCCGCGCCCGGGGGAACCGACTCCCAGATGGCCTCCAGCAGCTCCGCGTGCGACACGCGGTCAGGCTATACCCGCCGTCCCGCCCCGACCGGCGTCGCCCGCCACGGCCGCTTGCGCGTCTCCCGGGCCCCGGCCGGGACGACGGGCAGGACGTTCGTCCGCACGGCGACGCCACCGCATCGCGGGCACGTGCAGCGGGACTCGGTGCTCGCGACGATCGCCGCGCAACGGCCGCACGCGACCGGGCCGACCGCGGCCGGCCCCCGCTTGGCCGG
>JAOPZL010000381.1 GCA_025964175.1 Solirubrobacterales bacterium | reverse complement strand
CCGTGGCGGTGGCGGGCCACCCGCGGGGCCGCTGGTCCGCGACGGTCGCGCCGGAAGGCGCCTCGCGTCGCGCGCCGGCAGCGGGCGGCGCCGTCACGGCGGCCAGCGCGAGCTCACCGGGCGCCCCGAGCTCACCCGCCGCGAACGCCGCGGCCAGGCGATCGGGATCGCAGACGAGGACGGCCACCGCATCGGCGAGCCAGTCCTCACAGGAGGTGATCGGCCCGGGCGCCGCCCCGCGGGCTGCGGGCGTCGACGGGCCTGCCGAGGCCGCGACGCGCAGCGCGGGATCGCTCGCCTCTGCCCGGTTGGCGAACTGGAACGCCGGGCCGCGGACCGCGCCCGGCAGGCCCCAGCGGCCCGGCCAGTCGGCGAACGACCCGCTTGACGGGAGCCGTCGCAGCGCCTCGGGGTCGTCGTCGGCTCCCCAGCGGCGGGTGCCGTCGAAGGAGCCTTCGGGCAGCGCGCCGTCCGGACCCCGGGAGGCGACGCCGGTCTGGTGGCAGCCGAGCAGGCGGCTGGCGGAGAGGTCCTGCAGGTTGCTCGGGAGAGCGAAGAGGCCGCCACGACCGCGGCACGCCATCGGGTAGGAGGCATGGGTCCCGCGCGCGACGTAGACGTGCGGGCGATCCGCGCCGGGCATCGCGCAGGAGCCGGGGCGATCGTCGCCGTCGCAGGACAGCAGACCGCGCAGGTAGCGCCGCGGCGGCGCGCCATGGCCGGCGTACGCGACCCAGTCGAAGCCGGTGCGGGCGGCGCCGGCCGCGCCCGTGGGCACCCCGACCGACACGCCCTCCCAGTCGCCCTCGTGGTCGTTGTCGGTCAGGCGCAGCAGCGGCGAGGAGAAGGGCGCGTCGTTGAAGCGGTAGAGCAGCCAGTAGTCGAGGACGGTGTAGCCGCCGAGCGCGAACCGGCGCGCGTAGATCGCTGCCCGTGCTCCCGCATCGCAGTCGACGAGCCCGCCTCCGCGGCACGCGGCCACGGGGGAGACGGCGTCGTGCGCGGCGGTGGTGCGGCCATCGCCGTCGAGGTCGAGGACCGCTGTCGGCGATCGGTGGGTGAGCAGCACGCCGAGCCCGCTGAGCGCCAACGAGCTGCCGGGCACGCACCGGTCGGGGTGGCGGTCGAAGGGCTGGGTCACGCTGCACAGCGTGTGCGCGGCGTGACCGTCGGCGCGCTCGCCCAGGAACGCCCCGGCCTCCAGCGGTCGCCAGCGCTCACCGGAGTCCAGCCGCAGGCGGGGTCGAAACCGCGTCTCGAGCGCGAGATCGGTCTGGGGCGGCGACGAGGATGGTGGATAAGGCCCGCTGGGCGGGCCTTTCTCGACATCCTCCCCCCGGCACCAGCGCGCGGGAACGCCGGCGTCCGCGCCGCCCACCACCACCGCCGACCCCGGTCGCTGCAGCCGCACGTGCGTCGGCAGGACCCGCCCGTCGCCCGCACCCGCCACCGTCAACACCACGTCGATGGGCGGGCCGTCCGGGCTCGCGGTCCCGCCGTACCAGCACACCCCGAACCCCACTCCCGCCCGCCCCGCGCCGGCCACCGTCTCCTCGCCGGGACCGCCGACCACGTCCGCGGACAGCGTCAGCCCGGCCACACCGGCGCGGTCGCGATACCAACCGTGCGCTCCCGAGCTGCCGAACACGTGGAGGTCCACGTCGGCTCCCGCGGCGTCCCACGTCAACCGCGCGAGCACGGGATCCGGGCCACGAGCGGCCGCATCCACCGGCACGGCCGCGCAGAACGTCACCAACACGAACAGGAGGACGAGGCGCATCACGCCCCCAAAGGGGCGACGGGGCCGGAACTCGCCCCCCGGCGGGGCCTCAGCCCTCGCCGACCGCCTGGTCGTCGTGGGTGCGCACGACGAAGACCACGCCACCCTGGGCGATGGTCAGCGCGCCTGCTTCGGTCCAGAACGCGCGTTCGAAGGACTCGGGGTCGAGCACGACGTACCCGGTCACGCCGTGACCCTCGACGCCGACGACGAAGACGACCGCGTCGGCCGGTGCCTGCTCGCCGAAGACGTCACGCGCGCCCGGGCCGGCGCTCAGCGCTCCGGTCAGCATCGCGGTCGCGCCGCGCGGGCGGCCCTGTCCGGAGCACACGAGGACATCGACCGGACGCGTGATCGATCCCTGCATGGCACTCAGGACCTCGACGAAGCTCAGGTCTGCCATGGCCATCACAGTAGATGGCGCGCGCCACATCGCCGCGGTCGACGCACGAACCGCGGAGGTGGCAAGCTCTGGCGATGGACTTCGACGCCGCCGTCGCGCAGGTGCGCTCATGGTGCGAGAGGACCGTCGAGGTCGTGCTCGAGCCCGACCACAGCGTGATGTCGGGCCGGCTCTACGAGATCGACTCCCAGGGCCTGGACGGAGCGCTCTTCGCCGTCGA
This sequence comes from Solirubrobacterales bacterium, assembly GCA_025964175.1. Taxonomy (GTDB): domain Bacteria; phylum Actinomycetota; class Thermoleophilia; order Solirubrobacterales; family Solirubrobacteraceae; genus Capillimicrobium. The sequence continues at coordinate 2,199 of JAOPZL010000381.1, read as the reverse complement.
TCACCCCGAGCGCACGACGACCGGGGTCGCCGTCGCGCTGTTTCGCGACGCGTTCGCGGGCGCCGAGCTGGCGGGCGACCGACTGCGCATCGCGCAGGGCCGCAACGAGATCACCGTTCGTCCGCTGGGCGAAACGGCAGATCCGCCGCCAGACCGCTGACGTTGAAGACGCCCTGCACCGCGGGAGGACCGGGGATCAGCGAGACGCGCTGACCGTCCGGGCCGCGACACGCGCCGACGAGGACCCGGAGGCCGGCGGAGTCGAGGAACTCGAGGCCGCGGAGGTCGATGACCACGCGCGCGGCGTCGCTGGCCAGCGCGATGGAGAGTGCCCGCTGCACCTCGTCGACGGTGTCGAGGTCGAGCTCGCCGCTGGGAAGGACCCAGACCTCACCGACACGCGCCTCCAGGTCGACGACGAGCGTCTCATGGTCGGTGTGCTCCATGTCACAGGTGTTACCCAGTCTGCCGCCCGCGCTCACTTCGCCTCGTCCGGCGGACCCACGTCGCGTCCGACCAGCGTGCAACCAGCAGAATTATCACCTATGTCATAGGTTCCGTCCGCGAAGACGTGGTCCAGCCCCAAGAACCTGTGCCGAACGCGGCGTATCTTGCTGTACATGACCCGACTGCACCGAAACGTCAACATCGCCGCCGTCGTGCTCCCGTTCGCTGCTCTGCTCATCGCGGCGTACGTCTTGTGGGGGCACGGCCTGTCATGGGTGGACGTCGGCCTGACGATCGGCATGTACATGCTGACCGGCCTGGGCATCACGGTCGGATACCACCGGATGCTGACGCACCGCGCGTTCCAGACCTCCAAGCCCGTGGAGTACTTCTTCGCCTCGGCCGGCTCGATGGCCGTGCAGGGCTCGCCGATCGAGTGGGTGGCCGACCATCGCAAGCACCACGCCCACACCGACGAGGAGGGCGATCCGCACAGCCCGCACGCCGGCTTCGCGGGCGGCGGCGTCGGCAACGCGCTGCGCGGCCTGTTCCACGCGCACGTCGGCTGGCTGTGGGTCAACGAGGGCCGCGCGGGCGCCCGCAAGTACGCGCCGGACCTCCTCGAGGACCCGGGCATGCGGCGCATCAGCAAGGCCTTCCCGTACTTCGTGCTCGCCTCACTGGCCATCCCGACGGTTCTCGGCGGCCTCATCACCTGGTCGTGGCAGGGCGCGCTCAGCGGCCTCCTGTGGGCCGGGTTCGTGCGGATCTTCTTCCTGCACCACATCACGTGGAGCGTCAACTCGGTCTGCCACTTCCTCGGGTCGCGGCCGTTCGAGATCGACGACAAGTCGGGCAACGTCGCGTGGCTGGCGATCTTCTCGATGGGCGAGGCCTGGCACCACAACCATCACGCGTTCCCGCGCTCGGCCGTCCATGGCCTGCGCAGCTGGCGCCAGATCGACATCACCGCCAGCGTGATCTACCTGATGGAGAAGACCGGCCTGATCTGGAACGTCGTGCGCATCACGCCGGAGCGCCAGGCGCAGAAGCTGGTCGGGGCGAACCCGCCCGCCAAGCAGCGCACGCCGGTCGCCGCCGGCGACTGATCCGCGTCTAGCTGGGCCCGAGCTCGCGGGCGCGTGCGACCGCTTCGGCGGGGGCGCGCGTCCACGGGTCGCCGTGATCGAAGAGCGTCACGGCGGCCTCGATCGGCTCGAGTTGATCGAGGCTGGCCAGGGCCCGCTCGGTGGACGCGTTGAAGGCCGACGGCATGACCTGCGGCCCGACGCGCCCCGTGAGCGGATTGCGCGAGCACAGCGCGTCACCGGCGAACAGCACGCCACGGTCGGCCAGCAGCAGCGAGCTGTGGCCGTGGCTGTGGCCCGGGGTGCGGATCACGGTCGGGCGGCCGGGGACGTCGAGGACCGCGCCGTCGGCGTAGGTGACGACGTCCTCCAGGCGCGGGGTCCGCTGGGCGCCGTTGCGGACGAGGTGGGCGACGAAGCGCAACGCGGTCGGGCGCCAGAGTGACCCGAGGATCGAGCCCTCGCTCTGGGAGGCGTGGCCGGTTCGGGCGACCTGCGCGTCGGCCCCGTGGACGTACACCTTGGCCTGGGCCTCGTTGCGCATCCGCTCGGCGATGCCGATCTGGTCGATGTGCGCGTGCGTGAGCACGACCGCGTCGACGTCGTGGATGTCGGCCCCGAGCGCGTTGAGCGCCGCCGGCACCTGATCGAAGAACCCGGGCAG
>JAOPZL010000170.1 GCA_025964175.1 Solirubrobacterales bacterium | reverse complement strand
TCGCGGCCGCGGTACGCGAGGTGCCCGTCGGGGTCCAGCAGGGTCAGCTCGGGGTCGACGACGACCTCCCGCGCGCCGGCCGCGGTGCGCCGGCGATCCTCGTCGCCGTCCTCCCCCCACAGCAGCTCCGCGACGGACTCGAAGCTGCGGTACCGCGCCAGCTCCATCACGTCGCGGCCGCGGTACGCGAGGTGCCCGTCGGGGTCCAGCAGGGTCAGCTCGGTGTCGACGACGACCTCCAGCGCGCCGGAGCGATCGGTGTGGCGCGCGCGGTGGGCGATGCGCTCGACCTCGGCGCGGTCGAAGCGCGAGCGGCGGCGATCGCCGCCCGGGTCGGGGTGGCGTGTGAGGAGCCCGCGGCTGACGTACGCGTACACGGTCTGCGGCTTGACGCCGAGCCGGTGGGCGGTCTCGCTCGTCGTCATCCACACCGCCATCGCCGGGCGAAGTGTATTGACGCGATCAACGTTGACGAGCCATCGCTTCGAGCGGAGATTGGACGTCATGAGCACCACCACCACCGAGCTGCACGACGGCCTCGAGGGCGTCGTCGCCTTCGTCACCGAGATCGCCGAGCCCGACCGCGCCGGCAGCGCCCTGCGCTACCGCGGCGTCGACCTCGAGGAGCTGGCCGGGCGCGTCCCCTTCGAGCGGGTCTGGGGCCTGCTCGTCGACGACGACCCGCACCCCGGGCTTCCCGTCGACGAGCCGATCGCGCTGCCCGTGCGCGGCGGCGATCCCCGCGTCGACCTGCAGTGCGCGCTCGCCCTGCTCGCGCCGCGGTGGTCGCTGCCGATGCTCATCGACACGACGCCGGAGGCGGCCCGCGACCAGCTCGCCCGCGTCAGCGCCGCCGCGCTCTCGCTGACCGCGCAGTCCGCGCGCGGCGCCGAGCTCGCGCCGGTCGGTGAGCGCGACATCGACGCGGGGCGGACGGCGGCCGAGCGCTTCCTGATCCGCTGGCGCGGCGAGGCCGACCCCGATCACGCGAAGGCGATCGACGCGTACTGGGTCTCCGCCGCGGAGCACGGCATGAACGCCTCGACCTTCACGGCGCGCGTCGTCGCCTCGACCGGGACCGACGTCGCGACCGCCCTCAGCGCCGCGGTCGGCGCCCTCTCGGGCCCGCTGCACGGCGGCGCGCCGTCCCGCGTCCTGACCCTGCTGGACGAGGTGGAGCGCAGCGGGGACCCCGAGGCGACGGTCCGTGCCGTCCTGGACCGCGGCGAGCGGCTGATGGGCTTCGGCCACCGCATCTACCGCGCCGAGGACCCGCGCGCCCGCGTCCTGCGCCGCACGGCGCGCGAGCTCGGCTCGCCGCGCTTGCAGGCCGCCGATGCGCTGGAACGCGCCGCCCTGGACGAGCTGCGGGCCCGCAGGCCCGACCGCGTGCTCGCGACGAACGTCGAGTTCTGGTCGGCCGTCGTCCTGGACCACGCCCGCATCCCGCAGCAGCTCTTCACCGCCCTGTTCGCCTGCGCCCGCGTGGCGGGCTGGTCGGCCCACGTGCTCGAGCAGCGCCGCCGGGGCCGCCTCATCCGCCCGACCGCGATCTACGAGGGGCACGGCGCGCGGCCGCTGCCGAGCTGACCGCGGGCCCTGCCGGCCCTGCGGGGTCGCCGGGGAACGCCGTCTCTTCGACGAGCGCTTCGGCCAGGGCGTGGCAGCGGTGGGGACGATCTGGCTCCGCGGCCGGTGTGAGGTCGGACCGTCGGGGGGACGGGGTTCGCATGCTCGAGCGGCTCTTCCACATCCAGGACCGCGGGTCGACCCTGCGCATCGAGACACTCGGCGGCGTCTCGACGTTCCTGACCATGTGTTACATCCTGTTCGTCAACCCGGCGATCCTGTCCCAGGCCGGGGTGCCGTTCACGGGGGTCGCGGTGGCGACCGCGCTGGCCGCGGGCGTGGCCACGATCGTCATGGGCCTGGTCGCGAACCTGCCGTTCGCGCTGGCCTCCGGGCTGGGCATCAACGCCGTCGTCGCCTTCGACATCGTCCTCGGGCAGCACGTCGGCTGGCCGGTCGGCATGGCCGCGGTGGTCATCGAGGGGCTGCTCGCCCTCGTCCTCGTCATCGCCGGTCTGCGCGAGGCGGTCGTGCATGCGGTGCCGAACGCGATGAAGCTCTCGATCGGCGTCGGCATCGGGATCTTCATCGCGTTCGTGGGGCTGCAGGACGGCGGCATCGTCGTCAGCAACCCGGCGACCAAGGTCGCGCTGGGCAACCTCACCTCGGGCCCTGCGCTGATCGCCCTGGCCGGCATCTTCGCCGCGATCGCCGCGATCGCCCGGGGGATGCGCGGGGCGCTGCTGATCGGCATCGCGGTGACCACCGTCCTCGGCCTGGCCTTCGGGATCCTCGACGGGCCGTCGAAGATCGCGGAGTGGCCCGGGTCGGCGGGCTTCGACACGATCGGCAAGGGGATCGAGCCCCACAACCTCGCCGACGCGCTGACCTGGGCGCTCGTCCCGACGATCTTCGCGCTGTTCATGACCGACTTCTTCGACACGGTCGGGACCGCGGTGGCGGTGGGCACCGCCGGCGGCCTCACCGACGAGAACGGCGACCTGCCCCAGATCCGGCGGGTGCTGCTCGTCGACTCCGCGGCGGCGGCGTTCGGCGGGGCGATGGGCGTCTCGTCGGTCACCACCTACGTCGAGTCCGGGGCGGGGGTCAGCGAGGGCGCGCGCACCGGCTTCGCCTCGATCGTCACCGGCGCGCTGTTCCTGCTGTCGATCTTCTTCGTGCCGCTGATCTCGGTCGTCGGCCAGTCCGTGCCCTACATCGACGAGACGACGGTCTCGCCCGCCATCGCGCCCGCGCTGGTCATGGTCGGCTACCTCATGATCCGCCTGGTGCAGGCGATCGACTGGACCGACGCCGAGAACGCGGTCCCGTCCTTCCTGATCATCGCCGGCATCCCACTGACCTTCTCGATCGCGGCGGGCATCGGCCTCGGCGTCCTGGCCTACGTCGTCGTGATGATCTCGCGCGGGCACATCCGGGCCGTCCACCCGCTCATGTGGCTCCTCGTGCCGCTCTTCCTGGCGTACTTCGCCGACGACTGGCTCGCGGCGAACGTCTTCTAGCCGTCCCAGGCCTGGACCCCGACCTGCCGGGCGATGCGGTCGCCGTCGAGCTCCAGCATCGTCGAGCACAGGACGCGCGTGCCGTCGGGGTAGCGGCAGGCGAGCACGTAGGCGGCCCGCTCGCCGTCCGTCACCGCCGACTGGACCTGGTGCGTCATGTCGCGCGCGAAGAGGTCATCGAGCATCGGGCGGATCTCGCCGATGCCGCGCAGCACCTGCGGTTCCCCGGGCGGGTGATCGCGATCGACCATCACCACCTCGGCGTCGTCGGCGAACATCGCGGCCTGGGCGGCGGCGTCGCGGGACTCGATCGCCGAGCGCAGGGCGCGCAGGTCGAAGGCGGACGAGGTCTGGGCGGTGCTCATGGTCGAGCCTCCAGGATGAGGTTGAACGGGGTCTGGGTCGCACGCCGGAAGCGCGTCAGCCCGGCGGAGCTGACGACGTCGCGCAGCCGCGCCTCGCCCGCCTGGGCCCCGAGCGCGAGCCCGACGTCCTGCGAGAGCGAGTTCGGCGTGCACAGCAGGGTCGAGGCGGCGTAGAAGAGGCGCCCGACCGGGTTGAGGTTCTCCTCCAGCGAGTCGCCGGCGAACGGCTCGACGATCATCCACCAGCCGTCGGGAGCGAGCGTCTCGCGCACGTGGCGGGCGGCGCCGACCGGGTCGCCCATGTCGTGGAGGCAGTCGAAGTGGCAGACCAGGTCGTACGGGCCGCCGGGATAGTCGCTGGCCGAGGCGACCTCGAAGCCGACGCGGTCGCCGACCCCGGCCGCCGCGGCCAACTCGCGGGCGCGCGCGATCGAGCCCTCGTGGTAGTCGAAGCCGGTGAAACGCGACCGCGGGAAGGCCTGGGCCATGAGGATCGTCGAGGCGCCGTGGCCGCAGCCGACGTCCGCCACCGTGGCGCCCTCCCGCAGGGCCGCCTCCAGACCGTCGAAGGCGGGGATCCACTCGGGTACCAGGTGGGCCTGGTAGCCGGGGCGGAAGAAGCGCTCGGTCCCCGAGAAGAGCCGCGGGTCGTGCTCGTGCCAGCCCATGCCCTCGCCGCGGCGGAAGCGGTCCAGGATGCGCTCCTCGTCGGCCCAGATCGAGGCGAGGATCTGGTAGCCGCCCATCACGTAGAACGGGCTGTCGGGGTCGGCGAGGGCGAGCGCGTGCTCGTGGGGCAGGGAGTACCGGTCGGTCGACGGGTCGTGCTGCACGTAGCCGCTGGCGGCCTGGTTGCCCAGCCACTCCCGCACGTAGCGCTCGCGCACGTCGGCCCGCTCGGCCACCTCCGCGCTGGTCAGCGGCCCGGCGCCGGCCATCGCGCGGTAGAGCCCCAGCTGGTCGCCGAGCAGGACCAAGGGTGCGCTGATCGCCGCGGCCATGTCGGTCACGACCTGGCCCATGAACATCTCCAGCCGGGCCTCGTCGATCGGAGCGGTGGTGGACATCGTCTCTCCCTCGTCGCCATCCTGCGTTCTCGTCCAGCCCACCGGAGCGGGCGGCGGGCGTCAATGCGTAATTGCGCGTAGGGCGGCGACGGCCGCGGTGCGAGAGCTGACCCCGAGCTTGCCGTAGGCGTGCTCGAGGTGCTTCTCGACCGTCCGCGGGCGCATCTGCAGCTGCCGGGCGATGGTCAGGTTGGACGCGCCGGCGGCGACGAGCTCCAGGACGGCGCGCTCGCGCCGGGTCAGATGCAGCACCGCCAGCCGGTCGGCCCGGGCGGTGCGACGGACGGCGGCGAGCAGATGCGGGCGCAGCAGCTCCAGCAGCGCGAGCTCGGCGTCGGTGAAGTCGCGGCGGGCGCGACGGAAGGCCAGGTCGGTGAGGCGGCCGTCGTGCGCGAAATCGAGGCGTACCTGGTGGCTGAGCCGAGGCGCCGCCGGGCCGCGACGGCCCACCGCGGCGACCGAGTCGGCGACGTCGACGAGCCGCATCGTGGCCAGGTCGCGGGTCGCCCACGTGAGCGTGTCGCAACGGATCAGTCGGGGCAGATCGGTCAGGACGGCGCCGCGGACGGCGGCCAGGGAGTCCGCGTCCTGCAGATCGCGGACGAGCCGCACGGCCGCAAGCAGATCAGGCTGCGCTGCGGCAGGCATCGGACCTCCATCACGAGCCTACGCCGGGTCGTCGAGCGGGGCAAGGGCCGGACCTCTCCCCAGCGCCTACCAGCGGGCCCGGTGGTCCTCCATCACGCCGTAGCCGGTCGCCAGCCGCGCTCCGCCGGGCAGCGTCCCGGTGAACGTGCCGAAGGGCTGGACGTAGTCGGAGCGGGCGAGCAGCAGCTCGTCGTGGCGCTCGCGCGTGGCCTCCGGGGCAAAGCGCAGGTCGCCACCGTCGGGGGAGCGCACGCGCGTGAGGTCGGAGGCGAACGCGCAGGGCGCCGCCTCGTGGACGGCGCCGTCCAGCCAGACCGAGCGCTCGCTGCCCAGCGGCGGGTCGTTGACGCCGCTGACGAGGTTCCAGCCGGCGGCGCGCCCGTCGTCGGTCTCGCCGACGCCGGCCGACCAGTGCCACGCCGTGCGGCGCGCGTGGTACCCGGCGGTGTCGTCGACCACGCCGGGGGAGTCGACGTCCAGCGCCCGTCCGTCGCGCAGCACCACCCGGCCCCGCACCCGCACGCCCGCCTGCTTGCGCGTCCAGATCCACCCGCCGCCGTGCGGGTTGATCGTCTCGACGCCGGCGATCTCGTCGACCGCGAGGTCGATCGCCACCCCGCGGTCGCGCACGCGGACGACGCCGCGCGCGGGGAACGCCACCGCCGCGCGCGGTCGCAGGAACAGCGTGCGCTCGTGCAGCTCGCCGCGCGGGCGATCCCACACCGCCCACCATGACTGGGGGATCCCGCCCACGTGCGCGACCCCGACGCACAGCATCACGCGCTCGCCGAACGCGCCCACGTACCGCCACCGCTTCAGCGCCCGGCCGTCGCGGCGCGCGGGCAGCGAACCGAGGTCGATCGGCCGTAGCCCCGCTCCGTCCGCTGCGCGCCACGGCTCCATCGGCCGCACGCTACTGTTGACTCGCGAGTCAACGAAATGGGTACGGTCAACTCGATGAGAGTCGCTGCGGTGCAGCTGAACGCGACGGAGGACGTCGAGGCGAACCTGCGGGCGGCGGACGAGCACGTCCGCGCCGCCGCCGCCGACGGCGCCGAGCTGATCGTGCTGCCGGAGAAGTGGTCGGTGCTCGGCTCCCCCGAGCACCTGCGCGCCGGCGCGCAGCCGCTGGACGGCTCGGTCGTCGCGTGGGCCCGCGAGGTCGCGCGCGAGCTCGCCGTCGACCTCGTCGCCGGCTCGATCTCCGAGCGCGTGGAGGGCGAGGAGAAGCTGCGCAACACGTCGCTGCACGTCGGCCCCGACGGCGAGATCAAGGCGGCCTACCGCAAGATCCACATGTTCGACGTGGTCGTCGACGCCAAGGAGTACCGCGAGTCGGCCAACGAGCAGCCGGGCGACGAGATCGTCACCTCGACCGCCGCCAACGGCGTGCCGCTCGGCCTGTCCATCTGCTACGACCTGCGCTTCCCCGAGCTGTACCGCGAGCTCGCGCTGCGCGGGGCGCGGATCCTCCTCGTCCCCGCCGCCTTCACGCTGGCGACGACGCGCGACCACTGGGAGGTGCTCGTGCGCGCCCGCGCCATCGAGGAGCAGGCATTCGTGATCGCCGCCAACCAGATCGGCGCCCATCCGGCCGGGATGCGCTCCGGCGGCCGCTCGCTGATCGTCGACCCGTGGGGGCTGGTGCTGGCCACGGCGCCCGACCGGGTCGGCCACGTCGTCGCCGACCTCGACCTCGATTCCCAGACCCGGATCCGCAAGGAGCTGCCCTCGCTGGCCAACGCCCGGCTGGTAGAGGTACACCACTGATGGCGTCCACGTCCCGCAGCCAGGCTGCCGCCGACAAGCGCCGGCTCATCCTCGACGCCGCCGTCCGCGTCTTCGCGCGCCAGGGCTTCCACGCCTGCCGCGTGTCCGACATCGCCGACGAGGCGGGCGTCGCCTACGGCCTCGTCTACCACTACGTCTCGTCCAAGGACGAGATCCTCGACACCGTCTTCCTCGAGCGCTGGAACGTGATGCTCCACGTCATCGCCGAGGTCGACGCGCGCGACGCGCCGGTGCGCGAGAAGCTGCGCGGCGTCGCGGCGTTCATCGTCGACTCCTACGTCCACGATCCGGACGTGATGAAGGTCATCATCGTCGAGGTCACGCGGGCCGCGAACTCGTTCGGGCTGACCCACCTGGGGAAGATCCGTGAGGCCTACAAGCTGATCGCCGACATCGTCGCCAAGGGCCAGGCCGACGGCGAGCTGCGCACCGACGTGACCCCCGACTTCGCCGCCCTCGCCTTCTACGGCGCGATCGAGCAGGTGCGAACCGGATGGATCTTCGACCTGCTCCCGCAGTCGCCCGAGTAGACCGAAACGGCCAAGGCTCA
>JAOPZL010000334.1 GCA_025964175.1 Solirubrobacterales bacterium | reverse complement strand
TGCCGGCGATGTGGCGCGAGCGCCGCGCCCTGAGTCGCACCGCGCGGGTGCCGATCGAGCGGGTCGTCGACGAGCGCCCGTGGCGTGGCCCGCAGGCCGGCGGCCACCGCGAGGCGGGGTTCTGATGGCCGGCGACGCGGGGGCGACCGCAAGCGCCGCGTCGAGCGGCTCCGGCTCCGGCTCCGCGGGCGGGTTGCGCGCCACGTGGTGGCCCCGTCTGCGGCTCCCGCTCCTCTTCGCCCTGGCGGCCGCTCTCTCGGGGTTCACGATCCTGCGCGAGATCGGACCCCATGACGAGGGACTGATGCTCCAGGCGGCCCAGCGGATCTCCGGCGGCCAGTGGCCCTACCGCGACTTCTGGTGGAACTACGGCCCGGCCCAGCCGCTGCTGCTCGCCCTGCCGATCAAGCTCTTCGGATCGTCGCTGCTGTGGTGGCGGATCGTCCGCGTCGCGATCGACGCGACCGTCGCGCTGCTCGCCTACCGCCTCGTCCGCCGCGCCGCGCCCGAGTGGCTCGCGCTCTCGTCCTGGATCACCGTGGCCGCCGCGATGGCGTGGCCGACCGGGCCGGGGCCCAACCCCGCCGCGATCGCCCTCGTCCTCGCCGCGCTGCTGCTCGTCCGCCGCCACCCGCGCTGGGCCGGCGTGCTCTGCGGCGTCGCCGTCGCCTTCCGGCCGGAGATCGGCATCGCGGGCGCGATCGCCGTCGCGGTGGCCGGGGGAGGCCTCACCGCGCTCATCGCCGCGGCCGCGGTCGCCGTCGTGGCGCTGCTGCCGTTCTTCGTCGTCGCACCCGGCGCCATGCTCGACGACACCGTCGGCTTCCTCGGCGTCCAGCACCTGCAGCGGCTGCCGTTCCCGCTGCACTACCGCGGCGGCCCGGACCCCAACAAGCTGCTCGAGTTCTACCTGCCGGCGATCCTCGTCGCCGCGACCGCCCTGTGGGCCGTGTGGGCCGCGATCCGCCGGCCGCGCTGGGCGTTGGCCGCGATCGCGCCGCTGCTCGTCGGCGTCGCCTACATCAGCGGACGACCCGACGAGTTCCATCTCGTCCCGCTCGCGGTCGTCCTGACGATCGTCCTCGCGCTCGCGGTCTCAACCGAACGGGCGGTCCCGTGGAGGGCCGGGCTGCTGCTCGCGCTCGCCCTGATCGGCCTGCACGGCATCGAGCGGCGCGTCGGGCAGTTGCGCCACCCGATCGCGCTCGCGGCGGTCCCGTCGCCCGTGGCGGACGGCGTGAAGACGACGCCGGCGGACGCGGCGGCGCTGGCGCACGTGCTCGCAGTCATCCACGACTTCAGCTGCCCGGGCGGTCCGATCTTCGTCGCACCGCCGCGCTTCGACAAGGTCACGGTCGGCGATCCGCTGCTCTACGTCCTGGCCCAGCGCACCAACCCGACCCGCTACGACGTGATCCAGCCGGGCATCGCCACCACCGCGAAGGTCCAGCGGGAGATGATCGGCGACCTCCAGCGCGCCCGGCCGCGCGTGCTCGTGCGCTGGCTGGACCCGCGGGCCACCCCCGACGAGCCGAACGGGTCGTCGCGCTCCAGCGGGGTCCGGCTCCTCGACGACTACCTCGCCGCGCACTACGGCGGCGGGGTCCGCTACGGCAGCTACGTCGTGTTCCGGCGCCGCGGCCCCGGCTGCTGAGAGCAGCTACATCGGCCCGAAGCGGAACCGCAGCAGTGCCGTGACGGCGTGGATGCCGTCGCGCCACGTGATCTTCTTGCCCTCGTCGTAGGTGCGGCCGTAGTAGGAGATCGGCACCTCGTACAGCCGGACGTGGCGGCGCAGGACCTTCGCCGTGATCTCCGGCTCGAAGCGGAAGTCGTCGGAGACCAGGTGGATGGAGCGCAGCAGGTCGCCGCGGAAGGCCTTGTAGCCGACCTCCATGTCGCTGATCGTCGTGTTGTAGAGGACGTTGGTCATCAGCGACAGCGAGCGGTTGCCCAGGTAGTGCCAGAAGAGGTGCGCGCGCTGGGCCTCACCGCCGCGCAGGCGGGTGCCGTAGACGACGTCGGCGACGCCGGAGAACAGCGGCGCCAGCAGCTTGGGCAGATCGTCGGGGTCGTACTCCAGATCGGCGTCCTGGATGAGGACGATGTCCCCGGTGGAGGCCGCGATGCCGGTGCGGACCGCAGCGCCCTTGCCCCGGTTGCGCTCGTGGCGCAGCAGCGTGGCACCCCCGAACCGCTCGACGATCGCGGACGTATCGTCGGTCGATCCGTCGTCGACGACGATCACCTGGAGCTCCCATGGGAGCTGGGCGAGCCGGGTCAGGACCTGCTCGATGGTGCGGGCCTCGTCCTTGGCGGGGACGATGATGGAGACTGTCTCGTGCAAAGGCGTGGCATCGTACATGCCGATGCTGTCCCGGATCCTTCTCGTGGCCGTCGCCGTCGTCCTCGTCGGCCTGCTGGCGCGCTCCCTGCACCACACCGACACCTGCGACGCGGCGCGCAAGACGGTCTTCTCCGTCGCCGCCGGCGGCGCTGCGGCGAGCGAGCAGGCGCCCGCGATCGCCCGGATCGAGGGCAACTGCCGCGGCGCGACCGCGCTGATCTCGGTCGCCGCCGTCCTCTACCGCCAGGGCCGCGATGCCGACGCGCAGCGGCTCGCCCAGAAGGCGGTCGACGAGGAGCCCGACAACGCGACGGCCTGGAACGCCCTCGCCGCGACCGCGGCCACGCGCGACCCGGCTACCGCTCGGCGAGCTGCTCGACGGCAGGTGGCGCTGAGTCCGCTCGATCCGCCGGTCGTGAAGCTGGGCGCTTCGACCTCGGGTCCTTGAAGCGCAGCGCCGGCTTCTCGACGAAGTAGTAGCTCAGGGCGGCGATCGGGACCGTGATCGCCAGCGTGCACAGCAGCAGCGACGGGAAGCCGAACGGCAGCCACGTCTGCGCGCCGTGGTCGTTGAGGTAGAGCATGATCGGCGAGTGCCACAGGAAGACGCCGTAGGAGACGAGGCCGAGCCAGCCCATCCACGACGCGGCCAGCAGGCGCCGCGGCCAGCCGCCCGCCCAGTCGCCGAAGATCGCGGGCAGCAGCAGCAGCGCCGCCGTCAGCGCGTAGCCGACGTGCTCGCCGAAGAAGTTCCACTGCGTGTAGGTGGCCAGGAAGCCGCGGTACAGGCCGAGCGCGAGGCAGACGAAGGCGAACACCGCCGCGGCCGCCGCCCACGGCACCCACGGCCGGCGCACGATCAGCGTCAGCGACCGTGACTCGCTCTCGCGCCCATGCGTCGCCACCGAGACGATCGCCAGGATCATCCCGTAGGCGAACCAGTCGAAGTAGCTGAGCAGCGTGTTGTGCAGGACGCGCCAGCCGGAGAAGGGCGCCGCCCACTCCTGGATCGCCCAGCGCAAGAACAGCACCGCGATCGCCACGCCGAGGAGGATCGCGATCTCGCCGCGCACCGACGGGCGCAGGCGGCTCATGCCCATCGCGATGAACGGCAGCAGGAGGTAGAACGAGACCTCGAGGCAGAGGGTCCACGCGGGCCCGAGGCCCTGGGTCGTCGTCTGCGCCCAGTAGATCTGCGTGAACGTGTAGAAGCGCCACCAGTGCTCGTGGAACCCGATCAGCCCCGGGAAGATCGAGAGCAGCGTGAGCGCGACCCAGTAGGCGGGCACGATCCGCAGCGTGCGCCGGCGCCAGAAGCGCAGGGTCGCGATCGGCGGCCGGCCCTCGCGGCGGGCGGCGACGAACGGGCGGTAGAGCAGGAAGCCCGACAGCAGGAAGAAGATGCAGACGCCGAAGTTCAGGCGCGCGGTGAAGTGCCCGAGCCAGTTGTCGGCGTTGAAGGCCGACACGCCGGAGGCGTGGGTGATCACGATCGTGAGCGCCGCCACGCCGCGCATCGCGTCCAGCAGCGGGAAGCGCGGGTTGCCGGGCGGCGGCCGGAGTGCGTCGTCTACGTCGGCGGCCATGGGGCGCTGTGGAGCTTACGGCCCGCGCGGGCGGTGGGTCCGCAGGGGGTTCCACGAGCAATTACCCTGCGGCGCCGTGTCCCGCTTCGCCAAGCTGCTCGCCCTGATCGCCGTCGGCGCGCTCGCCGTGCGCTGGCTCTACGACGTCCACATCCGCGACTTCCAGGTCCTCGGCGACGCGCTGACCTTCCACCAGGTCGCGCAGGGACTGGCCGACGGCAAGGGCTTCGTCGAGTACCTCCCGCCCGCCGGCCCGACCGCCGAGCACCCGCCGATGATGTGGATCTTCCTGGCGGCGCTGGACAAGGTCGGGCTCACCTCGTTCCTGGCCCACCGGCTCGCGCTGGGCGTCGTCGGGACGGGCACGGTCGTCCTCATCGGGCTGATCGGGCGGCGCGTCGGGGGCGACCGCGTCGGGCTCGTCGCGGCCGGGCTGGCGGCGATCTACCCGATGCTGTGGACGGCGGACGGATCGCTGATGAGCGAGCCGCTGTACGGGTTCTTCCTCGTCGGGGCGCTGCTCACGGCCCTGTGGGTGCGGGAGGCGCCGTCGTGGCGCCGCGCGGCCGCGCTCGGCGCCCTGATCGCCGTCGCCGCCCTCACCCGCGGCGAGGCGCTCTCGCTCGTCGTGCTGCTCGCCGTCCCGCTGGCGATCGCCTGCCGCCCGACGTGGCGCTCGCGCGCGGCGCTGTGGGGCGCGACCGCGCTCGCCTTCGTCTGCGTGCTCGCACCGTGGACGATCTTCAACCTCGCGCGGTTCTCGACGCCCGTGCTGATCTCGACGAACTCCAACGGCGTGTTCGTCGGCGCGAACTGCGCCCAGACCTACCGCGGGGCGCTGATCGGCGCGTGGCGGTTCCAGTGCTACACGCCGCGCCGGACGGGGGAGGACGAGGCGGAGTACTTCACCCGCCAGCGGCACATCGGCATCGAGTACGCGCTGCACCACTCCGACCGGTGGCCGGCGGTCGTGGCGGCCCGGGTCGGCCGCCTGCTCGACGTCTACCGCTTCGACCAGTCCATCTTCTTCAACACCTCCGAGGGGCGCCCGGCGCAGCAGATCACGTGGGGGATCCGCTTCTACTGGCTCGTCGCGCTCCTGGCCCTGGGCGGGATCGCCGTGCAGGCGCGCCGGCGCGCGTTCGCGCTGGTGGTCCTCGGCGCGCCGCTGGTCATGGTCACGCTGATCGGGATCGGCACCTACGGCGGGACGCGCTTCCGCTTCGGCGCCGAGCCGTCGCTCGTCGTGCTCGCGGCGGTCGCGCTGGTCGCGGCCGCGGAGGCGGTGCTCAGGCGGCGGGCGTCGGCGCGGGGTCGGACCGCGGCTGCGTCCGCGTCGGGCGTGGAGCGCACGCCAGCCGCTCGGCCTGGGCCAGGACCATCCCGGCCAGCACCATCGCCACCAGCGTGAGGCCCGGCATCTCCCAGTCCCAGTCCACGCCGGCGTGCACGGCCCAGACGGCCAGCGCCGCGGCGGGCCCGATGAAGAGCGCCGGGTCGGCGGCCAGTCCGCGACGCAGGGCGAGCACGACGCCGGCCAGCAGACAGCACAGCAGGGCGAAGCCGACGATCCCGAGCTCGGCGAGCGTCTCGAAGTAGAGCGAGTGGGCGTCGCGGACCGCCTCGCGGAACGGGCGCTCGCGCAGCCACTGCACCCGGAACGAGGCGGCGCCCGCGCCCTGGACGGGGTGGTCGGCGAACGTGTGGAAGGTGACGCGCCAGTAGGCGTAGCGGTTGGAGCCGACCGAGCCGAAGCGCGACGCGGTCGCCCCGAAGGCGGGGTTCGTCTCGGTCGCGCCGCGCTCGCTGGTCACGGCCGCCGCGTAGGGGAAGAGCGCGAGGGCCACGGCGGCGAGCACGGCGAGCGGCACGACGATCCGCTTCCACCCGCCCAAGGGCAACGGCCCGGTGCGCCCGGACCGCGCGGTGCGCGCCTGGACGGCAGCGGCGCCGATCGAGATCGCGATGACGATCGCCAGCATCAGCGCGCCCTGCGCCTCGCGGTGGCCGGCCGAGCCGACCAGCGACGCCACGCCGTCCAGCCGCGAGCCGATCGCCACCGTCACGCCGGCGGCGACGAGGCCCAGGACGATCGAGCGCAGCTGCTCGTAGGTCGGCGACAGGATCGCCAGCACGAGCAGCCCGCATCCGACGGCCGCCAGGCCGCCGCGCGAGTAGGTCAGGTAGAGGCCGAGGCCGAGGACGGGGATCCCCGCGGCTGCGGCGGCGCGCAGGATGGGCGGACGCCGGCCGTCGCCGGCGACGCGGGCGCACAGGACGGCGCCGAGCCCGGCCAGAGCGCCCATCGCGTTCCAGTAGGTGAGCGGCTGGTCCAGGCGGCCGCCCGCCGCGACGGAGAGCTGCGGGTCGAGCACGCCGGGCAGCAGCCGCCCGAGCACGCCGTACCCGACGACGACGAAGATCCCGGCGGCCAGCGCGGGCTCCACGACGTTCGCCCAGCTGCGCGGGCGCCACGCCAGAACGCCGGCGACGAGCACGCCGAGGTAGAGCACGTCGCGCTGCAGGTCCTCGCCGGCCGGGCCGGCCATCGGCGCCCACGAGCGCGAGATCGCGACCCAGACCGTGAAGAGGGCGAGGCCGCCGAGGGCGAGCCGGGTGGCCGCCGCCCGCGGGACGAGCGACCCGTCGACGACGATCGCGAGCACCGCGACGACGACCCACGCCGCGATCGCCGCGATCAGCCGGGCGTGCTCGAAGTAGCCGCCCGAGGCGAAGGCGATGACGGTCGGGCCGGCCAGCAGCGCGACCCGCGCCACCGACGCGACCTGCTCCCTCAGCGCTTGCGGACGCGAATGACGCAGTTCCACGTGATCAGCTCGCGCAGTACCGGGATGTCGACGATGAACCGCAGCCTGGGCCAGTAGCGCGGCTGCACCACCTCGATCTCCAGCCCGGGCCGCTCGCGCACGAGCTTGAGGGTCGGGCCGATGTGGACGGCGAACAGGCCCTCGCCGTAGGTGTTCTTGCGCGGCGGGCCGTGGCGCTTCTCGTACAGCTTCGGCCCGCGCCGGGGCCCGAGGAAGTGGTAGGGCGACATGTCGTGCCCGCCCCACGGCGAGTACCAGTTCGTCCACGAGACGTAGCCCCAGCCGCCGGGCTTGAGGACGCGCTCGATCTCCCGGATGATCCCGGCCGTGTCGGGCGCGTGCTCGAGCAGGTTGGAGGCGAAGACACCGTCGATCGAGGCGTCCTCGAAGGGGAGGTCAGCGGCGTCGGCGAGGACGTGGCCCTCGGGTGCCTCGCCGACGATCTGCAGCTCGTCCAGCGAGTTGTCGACGGGGATGCAGTTCACGCCGGCGCGGCGGAAGGCGCGGGTGTAGATGCCCGGTCCCGAGCCGAGGTCGACGACGGTCTGGCCGGCCAGGGGGCCGTAGCGGCGGTCGAGATCGGCGACCGCCTCGCGGGCCAGCACGGTGTAGAACGGCTCCGGGTCGGTCTGCTCGTTGCGAAACAGCGTCCACAGCTGGCGGACGCGGTTCAGCCCGTGCTCGACGGGCGGCTCCGGGCGGTCGGCGGCGGGGCTCACGCGTCGGCACAGTAGCCTGCCGCCGCCGTGGACGTGCGTCGCCGCGATCGACTCCTGCCCGCCGCGCTCGCCGTCGGCTGCTACCTGCTGGCCCTGTTGCAGCGGCCGGGCTTCGCGGTCACCGACACGAAGATCGACCTGCACGTCGATCCGCTGCGCTTCCTGGCCGGCGCCGCCGCCCCATGGGCGAACGACATCTCGCTCGGCCACGTCCAGAGCGGGCAGTACGGCGGCTACGTCTTCCCGATGGGGCCGTTCTACGCGCTGTTGCGCGAGATCGGCTTCTCGGCATGGGTCACGCAGCGGCTCTGGCTGGGGACGCTGCTCTTCCTCGCCGCATGGGGCGTCGTGCGCCTGCTCGACGCGCTGCTGGAGCGCAAGCGCGGCGTCGCGCACGTCGTCGCCGCCGTCGTCTTCGCGCTGAACCCCTACGTCGTGACGTACGCGTCGCGGGTCTCGGTCTCGCTGCTGGCCTACGCCGCGCTGCCGTGGCTGCTGCTCGTCGTCCATCGGGGGCTGCGGACCGAGAGCGCACCAGGGCCGCGGCTCGGGCGGCGGTCGCTTGCGGCGCGCTCCTGGATGTGGCCGGCGGCGTTCGCGCTGCTCGTGACCTCCTCGGGCGGCGGCATCAACGCGGCGGTGACCGCGTTCGTGCTCGTCGGCCCGCTGCTGCTGCTCGTCTACGAGCCGGCGATGGGGTTCGTCTCCTGGCGGCCGGCGTGGACCTTCACGTGGCGGATCGCGCTGCTGGGGGCGATCACCTCGCTGTGGTGGGTCGTGCCGCTCGCGGTGCAGTCGAAGTGGGGGCTGCCGTTCCTGCCCTACACCGAGCAGCCCGGGACGATCTGGGGGACGACGTCGGCGAGCGAGTCGCTGCGCCTGCTGGGCTTCTGGCTCTCCTACGCGGGCACCGGCTACGGCGCGGTCCTGCACCCGTACACGTCCAACGCCCACACGCTCGTCTTCTGGATCCCGGGCATCATCGGCTCGCTGCTGCTGCCCGCCCTGGCGCTGGGCGGCTTCGCCTACAGCCGGCGCTGGCGCTACGGGCCGTTCTTCCTGGGCCTGACGCTGCTCGGCGTCCTGCTGATGATCGCCGGCTTCCCCGAGGGGACGCCGCTGCGCCACGGGATGACGTTCGCCTACAACCACCTCGTCTCGCTGCAGACGCTGCGCACGACCTACAAGGCGGGCCCGCTGCCCGCGCTCGGGCTGTCCGTGCTCGGCGGGATGGCGGCGCGGTGGGCATGGGGGGCGCTGGCGGCGAGCGGGCGACCGGCGTGGCGGCCGGCGGTGCTCGTCGGAGCGGCGCTGGTCGTGGCGTTCTCGGCCTGGCCGTTCCTGCGCGGGCGCGCCGTCGACGACCAGCTGACGTGGAGGTCGATCCCGTCGGCCTGGACCCAGACCGCCGACGACCTCGATGCCGGCCTCGGCGACGACCACCGCGCGATGGTCCTGCCCGGCCAGCTCTTCAGCTCCTACACGTGGGGCGGGACGGTCGACCCGATCCTGCCGACGCTGGCCGACAAGCCCGTCGCGGTGCGCCAGGTCGTGCCGTTCGCCGACCTGCGCTCCGTCGACCTGCAGTGGTCGACCGACGCGCTGATCAGCCAGCAGCGCGTGGTCGGCGGGCAGCTCCCGCGGCTGCTGGACCTGCAGTCGGTCGGCTCCGTGGTCGCGGGAACCGACGACGACCGAACGCGGTCCGGCGCGCTGGACCCCAACGCGGCGGCGCGGCAGCTGGCGCTGGGCGGGCTGCGGCCCGGTTCCGCGACCAAGGGCTTCGGACCGGTGAAGCGGCGGGCGGCACAGGACGGCGCGGTGGCCGGCGCGCTCGCGCTGCCCGAGGTGCGCCG
>JAOPZL010000296.1 GCA_025964175.1 Solirubrobacterales bacterium | reverse complement strand
GGCGGGCGCGACGAGGACGGGCACGGGCCCGCGACCGCGCTCGTGCTCGTCGCCTGCCTGGCCGGCGGCGTGATCCTCGCCTCCGACGTCTTCGGCTCGCAGGCCAGCGTCGACACCCTGCTGTTCGGTTCGCTGCTGCTGATCGACACGACCGACATCGCCCTCGCCGGCGCCGCCGCCGCGCTCGCCGTGCTCGCCACGCTCGTGCTCGGGCCGCGCTGGCTCGCGCGCGGCTTCGATCCGTCCAGCGCGCGCTCGCTGGGACTGCGCTCCAAGGCGCCCGACGCGATCCTCCTCGTGCTCGTCGCGTTCACCGCGGTCGCCGCGCTGTCGGCGGTCGGCGCCCTGCTGGCCACCGCGCTGCTCGTCGTCCCCGCGGTCACGACACGCCTGCTGACCGACCGGCTCGTGCGCTGGCAGATCGCCACCGTCCTCGTCGCCGCGCTCGAAGGCACCCTCGGCCTCTGGCTCAGCACCCAGACCGACGCGCCGCCCGGCGCGACGATCGCCGTCGTGGCGGGCGGTGGCTTCGCCCTCGCCGGCCTCGCCCGCTGGCTGCGCTCGAGTGGGAGGCTGGGCGCGGGCGGCTCCGGTCGCGGGCGTGGCGCCGTCGTCGCGGCCGCTGTCGCTGTCCTCGCCGCCATCGTCCTGGGCGGATGCGGCAGCGGGCCCGGCAGCGAGGCCGGCAGCGGGAAGCTCGCCGTCGTCGCCACCACCCCGGTCGTCGCCGATCTCGTGCGCAACGTCGGTGGGGACGCGGTGTCGGTGACGCAGCTGCTGCAGCCCAACAGCGACCCGCACGAGTACGAGCCGCGTCCCAGCGACGTCACCAAGACCGCCGCCGCCGGCGTCGTCTTCCAGAGCGGCTTCGGGATGGACGCGTGGATGGCGAAGGTGATCGATCAGTCGGGCAATCACCCCGCCGTCGTGGACCTCAGCGCGCGCCTGCCGACCAAGCTGGCCGGGCAGAGCTCGGGCGGCGAGGCGTCGAAGTTCGACCCGCACTGGTGGCATGACCCCGAGAACGCGATCGTCGCGGTGGGCGAGATCGAACGCGCGCTGACGAAGGCGAAGCCGGGTCGCGCGCGCGAGTTCCACGCCAACGCGACCGCCTACGCCGCTCGGATCGGCGCGCTGGAGGCGGCCACGAAGCGCTGCATCGACCAGCTCCCGCCCGCCCAGCGCAAACTCGTCACCGACCACGACGCGCTCAACTACTTCGCCCACCGCTACGGCGTGACGGTCGTCGGCGCGGTCATCCCGTCGCAGACGACCCAGGCGCAGACCTCGGCCGCCGACGTGTCCCGGCTCGTGCGGACGATCGAGGCCGAGCACGTCAAGGCCGTCTTCCCCGAGAGCTCGGTCAACCAGAAGCTCGCCCAGGCGATCGCGGGCCAGACCGGCGCGCGGATCGCCGACGAGCTCTACGCCGACACGCTGGGGCCCGCAGGCTCCGGCGGCGCGACCTACCTGCAGGGCGAGGCGCACAACGCCGCGGCGATGGTCGATGGCTTCAGCGGCGGCACCGCGACCTGCGACATCCCGGCGGGCGCCGCCGCGCCGGCCGCGAACGCCACCAACACGACGGCGGCGGGATAGCGTGGAACCCGTGGCCATGCAGCTCGACGCCGCCTCGCGCCCGCCGGCGCAACCGCCGCGTGAGCTGATCCGCGCGCGGGGGCTGGGCGGCGGCTACGGCGGTCCGAGCGGCGCCCTCGCCGTCCAGGGGCTCGACTTCGCGGTGAACGCCGGGGCCCGGGTCGGCCTGCTCGGCCCCAACGGCGGCGGCAAGACGACGCTCTTCCGCGCCCTGCTGCGCGAACTGCCCGTGACCCGCGGCGAGCTGCAGGTCGGCGCGCGGTGCGCCGTCGTCCCGCAGACCGAGCGCTCGCGGCTGGACTTCCCGGTCAGCGCGCTGGACGTCGCGCTGATGGGCACGCTCTCGCGCCTGCCGTGGTGGCGCCTGCCCGGCCGCGCCGACCGCCGCGCCGCGCTCTCCGCGCTGGAGCGCGTCGGCCTGCGGGACCGCGCCAAGCGCACCTTCGGGGAGCTCTCCGGCGGCCAGCGCCAGCGCGTCCTCGTCGCGCGCGCGCTCGTGCAGGACGCCTCGGTGCTGCTGCTCGACGAGCCGTTCTCCGGCCTGGACGAGCCGAGCGCACGCTCGCTGGAGGCGCTCTTCGACGACCTCGCCGCCGAGGGCCGCGCGCTGCTCATCTCCACCCACGAGGTCGATCAGGCCCGCCGCTGGGACCTCGTCCTCTGCCTCAACCGCGGCCAGATCGCCTTCGGTCCGCCCGAGGAGGTCCTCACGCGCGAGGTGCTCGAACGCACCTACGGCGCCCAGGTCGTCGAGCTGCCCGGCGGCGGCCAGGGCGTCATGCCCGCCCATCACGGCTGCGGAGAGGACGGCCACGACCACGGCGGCCTCGCGGGCGACCACGGGCACGGCCACGAGCACGGGGCCCACGACCGCCGATGATCGACTGGCTCCTGGACCCGTTCTCCGATCCGATCCTGCGCCGCGCCGCGCTCGAGGTCATCCTGCTCGGCGTCACCGGGGGCCTGCTCGGCTGCTGGATCATCTTCTACGAGCTCTCCTACGGCGCGGAGTCGCTGGCCCACTCGCTGTTCCCGGGGCTGGTCGCCGCCGCGCTGCTGGGGATCCCGATCCTCGTCGGGGGCGCCGCCGGCATCGTCGTCGGCGCCCTGGCCGTCGCGCTGGCCGGCCGCGTGCCGTCGATCGGGCGCGACAACGCGGTCGCCGTCGTCGTCACCACGCTCTTCGGGGCCGGCGCGCTGCTCGCGCTCTCCCAGGACGCGCCCCCCGGCCTGGGCGGGCTGCTCTTCGGCGACGTCCTCGGCGTCTCCGACACCGACCTGCTGCTCGCCGGCGGCCTCGCGCTGGTCGTCGTCGTCGCGCTGCGCCTCCTGCACGTGCGGCTGCTCGTCGTCGGGTTCGACCGCTCGACGGCGCGCTCGCTGGGCGCTTCGCCCGCGGTCGCCGACGCCGCGCTGCTCGTGCTGCTGGCCGCGGCGATCCTCGTCGCCGTCCAGGGGCTGGGCAACCTGCTCGTCGTCTCCGTCCTCGTCGGTCCCGCCGCGACCGCGCGCCTGCTCGCGGACCGGATGGGCGCGATGATGGCGTGGGCGGTCGGGCTGGCGGTCGTGGCCGGCCTGGGCGGGCTGCTGTTCAGCTACCACGCATCGACCGCGGTCGGCGCTTCGATCGCGCTGACGACGGTCGCGCTGTGGGTCATCGCGTGGACGGTCCGGGCCGCGCGCGCGGTGGCGTGGCCGACACGGCGCCTACTAGCCTCGGAGGGGTCATGAGCGAGGACTGGATCGAGCATGCGCAGGCGACGCTGGCCGATGCCGGGTACCGCCGCGGTGGCGCCCGTCACGCCGTCATCGAGCTGATCGCCCGCTCCCGGTGCGCCCGGACCGCCGCCGAGATCGAGGAGCAGCTGCGCTCCGAGGATCGCTCGGTCGGCCGCGCCTCGGTGTACCGCACGCTCGAGCAGCTGGCCGAGCTGCGCCTGGTCTCGCGGTTGGACGTCGGCACCGGCACCGCGCGCTATGAGGCCGCGCTGCCGTCGGGCGACCATCATCACCACCTCGTCTGCGACACGTGCGGCAAGGTGCAGCCGTTCGAGGATCCCGATCTCGAGTCGGCGATCGAGAAGCTGGCCCAGCGGGTCCCCGCGTTCGCCGTCTCCGAGCACGACGTCGTGCTGCACGGCGAATGCGAGGGCTGC
>JAOPZL010000290.1 GCA_025964175.1 Solirubrobacterales bacterium | reverse complement strand
GAGCGGGCCGAGCGGATGGTGGCCGCCGCCCGCCAGCGCCCGCGCGACCCCCGCGCGGGGAACGGTTGCGACCTGCACCGCACTATCGTGCCACCGCAATGGCCCGAGACTGGCGTGACCTCTTCATCACCGGCGACGACGGCCCGACCGCGACCGCGACATCGGCCGAGGGCGAGCCCGAAGCGCGCCGCGGCGGCTTCTTCCGCCGCCTGCGCGAGAACCTCTCCAAGACCCGTCAGGCACTCGGCGCCGAGATCCAGGCGACGCTCTTCGAAGGCGACCTCGACGCCGCGACCTGGGAGCGCCTCGAGGAGGCGCTGATCATGGCCGACGTCGGCGCCACCACCACCGCGCGGGTGGTCGGGCAGCTGGAGCAGGAGGCCGACGCCGGCGGGCTCGTCGGCGGCGAGGCGCTCACGGCGCGGCTCACCGAGCTGCTGGCCGACATCGCGCGCGTCGGCGACGACAAGATCGACCTGCGCCACGAGCCGACGGTGATCCTCATGGTCGGCGTCAACGGCACCGGCAAGACGACGACGCTGGGCAAGATCGCCTGGCATCTGCGCAACGAGATGGGCAAGAAGGTCATGCTGGGGGCCGCGGACACCTTCCGCGCCGCCGCGACCGAGCAGCTCCAGGGCTGGGCCGAACGTGCCGGCGTGCCGATCGTCACCGGGCCCGAGGGATCGGACCCCGGTGCCGTCGCCTGGGACGCGATCGTCCAGGGCCGGGCCCAGGGTGCCGACGTCATCCTGATCGACACCGCCGGGCGCCTGCACACGCAGGACGACCTGATGGCCGAGCTGACCAAGGTCCGCCGCGTGATCGCCAAGCAGCTGCCCGACGCGCCGCACGAGACCCTCCTCACCGTCGATGCGACCACCGGCCAGAACGGCCTGCGCCAGGCGAAGCTGTTCGCCGAGGCCGTGCAGGTCGACGGCATCGTGCTGACCAAGCTCGACGGCACCGCGAAGGGGGGCATCGCGCTCGCCATCGCGGCCGACCTGCAGATCCCGGTCAAGCTGATCGGCGTGGGGGAGGCCCTGGAGGACCTCCGCCCGTTCGAGCCCGACGAGTTCGCGCGGGCTCTGCTGAGCTGAGGGGGCGAGCGGGGTCGCGTCGGCGGTTCGCGGTATAGGTTGGTCCTCGTGGACGCGTGGGTGATCTGGATCGTGCTGGCCTGCCTGCTCGGGGTGGGAGAGATCGCCACGGTCAGCTTCTTCCTCGGGCCGTTCGCCGCGGGCGCCGTCGCCGCCGCGATCGTCGCCCTGGCCGGCGGCGGCTGGATCGGCTCGGCCGCCGCCTTCCTGGTCATCTCCGTCCTGCTCCTGCTCTTCGTGCGGCCGATCGCCAAGCGCCACCTGCGTCAGGGGCCGCTGCTGCGCACCGGCACCGCGGCGCTGCTCGGTCGCTCGGCGATCGTGCTCGAGCGGATCGCCAACGACGAGGGATCCGGGGCCGCCCGGATCGACGGAGAGGTGTGGACCGCCCGCGCCTTCGACGAGGACCGCATCATCGAAGCGGGCGAGAAGGTCAGCGTCATCGAGATCCGCGGCGCCACGGCGCTCGTCGACTGAAAGGCACACCATGGCAGCGCTCATCGTCCTCGGCGTCTTGATCCTGTTCGCGATATTCGTCGCGGCCAAGACGATCCGCATCATCCCGCAGGCCCGGGCGGGCGTCGTCGAGCGCCTCGGCCGCTACTCGCGCACGCTGCAGCCGGGGCTGACGATCGTCGTCCCGTTCGTCGACCGTGTGCGCCCGCTGCTCGACCTCCGCGAGCAGGTCGTGCCCTTCCAGCCCCAGCCGGTGATCACCGAGGACAACGTCACCGTCCAGATCGACACCGTCCTGTACTTCACGATCACCGAGCCGCGCTCGGCGACCTACGAGATCGCCAACCCCCTGCAGGCGATCGAGCAGCTGACGATCACGACCCTGCGCAACGTCGTCGGCGGCATGACGCTGGAGGAGACGCTGACGTCGCGCGACGCGGTCAACACCCAGCTGCGCGTCGTGCTCGACGAGGCGACCGGCAAGTGGGGGATCCGCATCAACCGGGTCGAGATCAAGTCGATCGAGCCGCCGCAGTCGATCCAGGAGGCGATGGAGAAGCAGATGCGCGCCGAGCGCGACCGCCGCGCCGCGATCCTCACCGCCGAGGGCGTCAAGCAGTCGGCCGTGCTGACCGCCGAGGGCGAGAAGCAGTCGGCGATCCTCCGCGCCCAGGGCGCGCGCGAATCCGCCGTGCTGAAGTCCGAGGGCGAGGCCAAGGCGATCGACACCGTCTTCCAGGCGATCCACGCGGGCAACCCCGACGGGCCGCTGCTGAGCTACCAGTACCTGCAGATGCTGCCGCAGATCGCGCAGGGCAGCGCGAACAAGATCTGGGTCATCCCGTCTGAGCTGACCAACGCGCTGGGCAACCTCGGCCAGACGTTCGGCCGGATCGGGGCGCCGCCCGGGGACGCGCAGCCCAACGGCGGTGGGCCGGCTGGACCGGGGGCGCCCGCTGGACCGGATGCTTCGGGGGCGCCCGCCGCTCCGGCGGTTCCCGCGCCCCCGGCGCCGGTGACGCCGCCCGCGGTACAGCCGCCGCCGGCCTAGCCGCTCATCGCCACGACCGCGGCCAGCGGGATCTCGGCTCGGACCGTGGTTCCCTGGCCGCGGGCGGAGGCGACGGTGAGCAGGCCGCCGAGCGCCTCGACGCGGTCGGCCAGCCCGCGCAGCCCCGAGCCGGAGACGGGATCGGCGCCGCCGATCCCGTCGTCGACGACCTCCACCACGACGCGGCCGACCTCGCGGCGCGCGCGGACCGTCGCCTCGCCGGCCCGCGCGTACTTGGCGACGTTGGCCAGGCACTCGGCGACGACGAAGTAGGCCGCCGCCTCGGCCGGGGACGGCAGGCGGGCGTCGGGCAGCTCCTCGACGTAGACGGGGACGGTCGCGCGACTGGCGAGCTCCTCGATCGCGGGGCCGAGGCCGCGCTCGGTCAGGATCGCCGGGTGGATGCCGCGGGCGAGGTCGCGCAGCTCGACGAGCGCGAGCTTGGACTCCTCGTGGGCCTCGGCGACGAGCGTGCCGGCGTCGCTGCCCTCGGCCTCCAGCCGCTTGCGGGCCATCCCGAGCTTCAGCGAGAGCGCGACGAGACGCTGCTGCGCGCCGTCGTGCAGGTCGCGCTCGATGCGCCGGCGCGCGGCGTCGGCGGCCTCGATGATGCGGGCCTGACCGGAGCGCATCTCGTCCACGCGCGCCTCCATCTCGGGATCGGGGCTGGAGGCGAGCAGCAGCTGCGCCCACGCGCCGTGCAGCCGGCCGAGGGCGTCACAGGCGTGCCAGGCGACCCAGGCCAGCAGGGCGCCGAGCGGGACGACGGCCAGGGCCTCGGGCACCGTGTCGATGTTCAGGATGCCCAGCTGGATCCCGTCGGGCAGCGCCCAGAACCACAGCGGGGCGGTCAGCGCGCCGAGCGCCGCGCCCCACAGCGTCGTGGTCACGGTCAGCCAGAGGATGCCGAGCGGGACCTGGACGACGAGGTAGACGAGGTCCTTCCACGTCTGCGGGTCGCTCAGGCGCGCCATCACCGCAGCGAACAGGCCGCGGCCCTGGGGCTGGCGGTACCGCGTGACGACGTCCACGCCGACGAGCGCGCGTAGGGCGGACCGCTCGACGCCGGCCATCGCGCGGATCACCCACAGCATGCCGACGAGGATGACCCCGCCGACCCCGATGACGGCCAGTCCCGCGCCGAGCGAGAACCCGACGACGAGGACGACGAACCACGTCAGCCCGAGCGGGAACGTGATCAGGAGGTACAGCGTGCGGCGCAGGGGGAGCACCGCACGAACCTAGACGGCGTACTGGACGCTGAGCATACGGCTGGCTCTAGTCTTTGTCGTCCGTGTTCGACACCCTCTCCGAGAAGCTCCAGGCCACCCTCTCCGACGTCCGCGCGCGCGGAACGCTGACCGAGGACGACGTCAACAAGGCGATGCGCGAGATCCGCCTCGCCCTGCTCGAAGCCGACGTCAACTTCAAGGTCGTCAAGTCGTTCACCAACAACGTCAAGGAGCGGGCGCTCGGGGCGGACGTCCTCGGGCAGCTCAACCCCGGCCAGCAGGTCGTCAAGATCGTCAACGACGAGCTCGCGGCGCTGATGGGCGGCGCGGCGGCCGGCATCACCTTCTCGCCCCGCCCGCCCACGGTCATCCTCATGGCCGGCCTGCAGGGCTCGGGCAAGACGACGGCGACGGCGAAGCTGGCGAAGCTGCTACACGAGCAGAACGGCTCGGCGGTCGCCGTCGCGGCCTGCGACGTCTATCGCCCCGCCGCCGTCGACCAGCTCATCAAGGTCGGCGCCCAGGCGGGCGCGACCGTGTACGAGCAGGGCACCGACAAGGACCCGGTCGACATCGCGGGCTGGGCGCTGGACCGGGCTAAGCAGGAGGGCAAGGACGTCCTCATCGTCGACACGGCGGGCCGCCTGCACGTCGACACGGCGCTGATGGACGAGCTCGTCCGCATCCGCAAGGTCGTCAAGCCGCACTCGGTCCTGCTCGTCGTGGACGCGATGACCGGCCAGGACGCGGTCAACGTGGCCGAGCAGTTCTCGCAGGCGGTCCAGTTCGACGGCGTGGTGATGTCCAAGCTCGACGGCGACGCCCGCGGCGGCGCCGCGCTCTCGGTCAAGGCGGTCACGGGCAAGCCGATCCTGTTCGCATCCACGGGCGAGAAGCTCGACCAGTTCGAGCGCTTCCATCCCGATCGCATGGCCCAGCGGATCCTCGGCATGGGCGACGTCATGTCGCTCATCGAGAAGGCGCAGGACCAGTTCGACGAGGACGAGGCCAAGACGCTCGAGAAGCGCATGCGCAAGGGCGAGTTCACGCTCGAGGACTTCCTGTCGCAGCTGAAGATGATGCGCCGCATGGGCCCGCTGCAGTCGCTGCTGGGGATGATCCCGGGCTTCGCCGGCAACCAGCTCAAGAACGTGAAGGTCGACGAGCGGGAGCTGGATCGCATCCAGGCGATCATCCTGTCGATGACGCTGGAGGAGCGCCGCCGACCCGAGGTCATCAACGGCTCGCGCCGGCTGCGGATCGCGAAGGGCTCGGGCACCTCGGTGCAGCAGGTCAACGGCCTGATCAAGCAGTTCGCGCAGATGAAGAAGGTCATGCAGCAGCTGGGCAAGGGCAAGATGCCGGACCTCGGTGCGCTCATGCGTCAGGGCGGCGGCCGCTGAGCGCCTCAGGCTGCTCGCGCCGACCCGCTACTCTGAACACCACTTATGGCAGTTCGACTTCGACTCACCCGCATCGGCGGGAAGAAGGACCCGGTCTGGCGCGTTGTCGTCGCCGATCAGCGGTCCCCGCGCGACGGCCGAGTGATCGAGACCGTCGGTCACTACAACGCGCAGACCCATCCCTCCACGATCGTCATCGACGAGGAGCGCGTCCGCTCCTGGCTCGATCGGGGCGCTCAGCCGTCCGACACCGTGAAAAAGCTCCTGCGGACGCAGGGCATCTCGACTTCCTGATTCGATGAAGGACCTGCTCGAGGAGCTTGCTCGTCGCCTGGTCGACGAGCCCGAGGAGGTCTCCGTCGAGCAGTTCGAAGAGGACGACGGCACCGTCGTCCTCGAGCTGGCCGTCGCCGACGATGACTACGGCAAGGTCATCGGACGCGGTGGGCGCACGGCCAACGCTCTGCGTACGGTCGTGAAGGCCGCCGCGGTGAGGGAGAATCGTCGCGTCCTCGTCGACATCGTCGAGTGACGTCGTCTCGGCCGGCGTTGCCGGTCGCCCGCATGGTCTCGACGGCTCGTTCTACGTCGCCCGTGCGCGTGCCGACGTCCTGCAGCGCGGCGCCGAGCTGATCGTCGCCGGCGAACGCCGGCAGATCGATCGGCGGGCCGGTACGGCCGCGCGTCCGATCATCCGGCTCGTCGGGTCGACCTCGCGTGCCGATTCCGAGGCCCTGCGGGGTGTCGAGCTGTTCGTCGACCGCTCCGTCGTCCCGCCGCTGGCGGAGGACGAGTTCTGGGCCGAGGAGCTGGAGGGCGCCGCCGTCGTCGATGGCGCCCGCGCGGTCGGCGTGGTCAAGCGCCTGCTCGCCTACCCGTCGTGTGAGCTGCTGGAGGTGGCCCGCGAGGGCGCACCCGACCTGCTCGTGCCGCTGGTCCGCGACGCCATCCGCTCCGTCGACCGGACCAGCCGGACGATCGACGTGGACCTCGCCTTCCTGGGGGAGTCGTAGCGGCCGCGTGGAGATCGACGTCTTCACCCTCTTCCCCGAGTGGTTCGATTGGTTCCGGTCCCAGCGCCACGTCCGCAACGTCGTGGAGACGGGCTCGTCGCTGAACTGCGTCAACCCCCGGGACTTCACCACCCTCTCGGGCCGCCAGGTCGATGACACGCCGTTCGGCGGCGGGGCCGGCATGGTCCTGCGCGTCGACGTGATGGAGCAGGCCCTGGCGGGCCACTACGGCGTGGAGGACGCGACGAAGGTGCGCGAGAGCCGCCGGGTCATCGCCCTGACGCCGGGCGGGCGGATGCTCGACGACGACTTCGTCAACGAGCTGGCCGCCGAACCCGCGATCACGCTGCTGTGCGGTCGCTACGAGGGCTTCGACGAGCGCATCGTCCAGCACCTGGCCAGCGACACGCTGAGCATCGGCCGCTACGTCCTCAGCGGGGGCGAGCTGGCGGCGATGGTCGTCAGCGATGCGGTCCTGCGCAAGCTCCCCGGTGCCCTTGGCCACGAGGAGTCCGCGCAGGAGGAGTCGTTCTCGCAGGCGCTGGGCGGCAATCCTGAGTATCCGCACTACACGCGCCCGGCCGACTGGCGCGGGCACGCCGTGCCCGACGTGCTCGTCTCGGGCAACCACGCCCTGGTGCGCCAGTGGCGTCGCGCCCGGAGCCAGGAGCGCGGCCGGCCCACGCCGGAGTAGGACGCCGTCAAAGGGGCCCTCGAAGCTCCTGCACCGGCGCTCCGCTACCATCACCGATCTGCGACGGGTCGTGCCCTGCCAACGAACCACGGCCCGCGCCTTCTCTTCATGTCTACCGTCATCGAAAGCCTCGAGCGCGCTCAGCTGCGCCGGGTCCCGAACTTCCAGGCCGGCGATCGCGTCCGCGTCCACTTCCAGGTGATCGAGGGAACGCGTCGGCGTACCCAGGTCTTCGAGGGCGTTGTGATCAAGCGCCAGGGTCATGGCGTTCGCGAGACCTTCACCGTCCGCAAGCAGTCCTTCGGCGTGGGTGTCGAGCGCACGTTCCCCGTGCACTCGCCCAAGATCGAGAAGATCGAGATCGCCGCTCGCGGCGATGTCCGTCGCGCGAAGCTCTACTACCTCCGCGACCGCGTGGGCAAGCGTGCCCGCGTTCGCGAGCGCCGCTACGTCGGCCCGGAGGAAGTGGTCATTCCGGGTCTGATTCACGATCCCGCCGCCGAGGCTGCTGCCGCTGAGGCCGCCGCTGCCGAGGCTGCCGCCGCCGAGGCCGCTGCTGCCGAGGCCGCTGCCACCGAGGCACCTGTCGCCGACGAGCCCGCCGCCGTGGCGGAGCCCGCGGCGGACGCTGCTCCCGCGAGCGAGGCCGCTGCGCCCGCCGCGGAGGCCGAGGCCCCCGAGGCCGAGGCCGCGGCTGACGACAAGGCGTGACGCCCAAGCCGAAGCGCGAGCCGTGGTCGGGCGCGTGGTTCCTCGAGCTGGCCATCATCATCGTGGTGGCCCTCGGGCTTGCGCTCGGCATCCAGCAGTTCCTCATCAAGCCGTATCGGATTCCGTCTGAGTCGATGGAGCCGACCCTGGACGTCGGACAGCGGGTGCTGGTCTCTCGGATCGGCAACCGCTTCGGCGACCCCAAGGTCGGCGACATCCTCGTGTTCCATCCGCCCAAGGGCGCAGAGACGGACACGTGTGCCGACTCCGAGGCGGGACAGGGCACGAAGCGGCCCTGCGATTCGCCTACGGGCAAGGCCGCCAGCGTGAACTACATCAAGCGCGTGGTGGCCGGCCCCGGCGACACGATCGCGATCCGCGGCGGTCATGTCGTCCTCAACGGCAAGCTGCAGAAGGAGTCGTTCATCCGCCCGTGCCAGATCGGCTCGGCCTGTGACTTCCCGACGGCGGTCACCATTCCCGCCGGGCACTGGTTCATGATGGGCGACAACCGTGGTGAGTCCGACGACAGCCGTTTCTGGGGTCCCGTCCCTCGAAAGTGGATCATCGGTGGCGCCTTCGCGACCTACTGGCCGCCCAAGCGAATCGGCCTCCTCTAACCCGGAGCCGCCCGGCGCGCGGACCCCGCGCGCCAAGCGCCGTCCAGCCAACCGAGGGCGCCGGCTGTTCCAGTACGACCGCTCCCTCGGCGTTCGGTTCGTCGCCGGCGCCGATGAGGCCGGCCGCGGCTGTCTGGCCGGTCCGCTGGTCGCCGCCGCGGTCCTCTTCGACCTGGAGCGCCTGCGCCCGTCCGACGTGCGCCTGCTGACGCTGCTCAACGACTCCAAGCAGCACTCCCGCGAGGCCCGCGAGGAGCTCTACCCGCGCGTGCTGCGCGTCGCGACCTCGGTCCACGTCGTCTCTCGCTCGGCCGGCGGCATCGATCGACGGGGACTGCACCGCACCAACCTCGCGGCGCTGCGCGACGCCCTGGCCGGCGTCGCCGTGCCGGAGTGCCTGTGCCTGAGCGACGGCTTCTCCGTCGGCAAGGACTTCCCGTGGGACACCCGCGCCGTCGTCAACGGTGACGCGACGAGCGCCGCCATCGCCGCGGCGTCGATCATCGCCAAGGTCTCGCGCGACCGCTTCATGCACGCCGCCGACGCGCGCCATCCCGGCTGGGGCTTCGCCGATCACGTCGGCTACTCCACGCCCGAGCACCGTGAGGCGATCAAGCGCCAGGGCGTCTCGCCCCTGCACCGGCTGTCGTTCCAGTCGACGGCCTACCCGCAGCTCTCGCTGTAGAGGGACGCTCGACGGCGCCATCAGAACGCCGCCTCGAGGTGGTCGAGTCGCACGAGTCGTCCGCGGGCGTCGATGACGACGCCGATCGCGTCGAAGCGCAGGTCGGCGGCCGCGGGCCGGTCCGGCGTGTCGTGCAGCCAGGCCGCCGCCATGCGCCGCACCTGGCGGCACTTGGTCTCGTCCAGCGCGTCCCACGGATGGCCGGAACCCGCGCGGCGCGTCTTGACCTCGGCGAAGACCAGCCGCTCGCCGTCGTAGGCGATCAGGTCGAGCTCCCCGAACCGCGTGCGGTGGTTGCGCGCGAGGACGCGGAAGCCGCGTCGCTCGAAGTGGGCGGCGGCCAGGTCCTCGCCGAGGCGGCCGAGGCGGTGACGAAGATCGGTGGACATCGCCCGGCCAACGTACGTCGCCTCGCGTGACGTGTCAGCACCGCTTCGTGCCGAAACACGCGTGCCGATGCGACGACTTTCCGCGGTGTCGAAGCCGTCACAGAATCTCCTGCAAATCGCCGCAATCTGGTGCTGAGTCGGCGCGCGATCGCGCCTACGGTTGGGCCCATGCTCGCCCGTGTGACCACCTTCAGCCTCGACGGCCTCGACACCAGCCCGATCACGGTGGAGGTCGACGTGCGCCAGGGCCTGCCGGTCTTCGTCATCGTCGGCCTCGGCGACATGGCCGTCCGCGAGGCGCGCGAGCGCGTCCGCGCCGCGCTGCAGAACTCGGGCTTCGAGTTCCCTCAGCGGCGGGTCGTGGTCAACCTCGCGCCGGCCCACCAGCGCAAGGGTGGATCGGGCTACGACCTGGCCATCGCCTGCGCCGTGATGATGGCCTCGGGTCAGATCCCCGAGGACTCGCTCAATGGCCGCGCGATCTTCGGCGAGCTCTCCCTCACGGGAGACATCCGGGGGTGCAGCGGCACGCTCGCCGTCGCCGAGGCGGCCGAGCGCGCGGGCATGCGGGGGCTGATCGTCGCTCGCGAGCGCGCGTTGGAGGCGCGCGTCGTGGAGGAGCTCGATGTCCTCTGCGCCGAGTCGCTGCGTCAGCTGGCCGAGATCCTCGCAGGCGGGGAGCGGCCCCCGTTTCCGTCCCCGCACTTCCCGCCGCCGGAGCCGTCGGTCCTTCCGGATCTGTCCGAGGTCGGCGGCCACTCGAGCGCGATCAGCGCACTGCGCATCGCCGCGGCGGGCGGCCACAACCTGCTGCTGCGCGGCAGCCCGGGGACGGGCAAGACGATGCTGGCCCGGCGGCTGCCGTCGATCCTCCCGCGCATGACGCGGCCGGAGGCGATCGAGGTGACCCGCATCCAGTCCGTCGCGGGCCTGCACCGCGGGCATGGCCTGGTAGCGGATCGCCCGTTCCGCGCGCCGCACCACACGATCTCGGCGTCGGGGCTGGTCGGCGGTGGCGCACGTCCCACGCCGGGGGAGGCGAGCCTCGCCCACCACGGCGTGCTGTTCCTCGACGAGCTCAGCGAGTTCAACCGCTCCGCGCTGGAGGCGCTGCGCCAGCCCCTGGAGGACGGCTACGTGACGATCGTGCGCGGCCAGCGAGCCGCGATGCTGCCGACGCGCTTCATGCTCGTCGCGGCGACCAACCCCTGTCCATGTGGGTACGGCGGCGACAAGAGCGGCCGCTGCCGCTGCACCGCGGCCGATCACGCGCGGCACGCGCGGAAGCTCAGCGGTCCGTTGATCGACCGCATGGATCTGGTCGTCGACGTGACGCCCCCTTCGGTCGCCGAGCTGCGGCGGGGTCCGGTCACCGACTCCACCAGCGAGCAACAGGTGATCCAGATCGCCCGCTACCGCCAGGAGGAGCGGCTGTGGGACACCGGCGCGGTGTGCAACGGGGAGATGGACTCCCGCATCCTGCACGACCAGGTGAAGCTGGACGCTCACGCGCGTCGGGCGCTCGAGCGCTATTACGAGGAC
Organism: Solirubrobacterales bacterium; assembly: GCA_025964175.1. Classification (GTDB taxonomy): domain Bacteria; phylum Actinomycetota; class Thermoleophilia; order Solirubrobacterales; family Solirubrobacteraceae; genus Capillimicrobium. The sequence goes on along the minus strand of JAOPZL010000290.1, from coordinate 2,137 downwards.
GGCAAGATCAGCGCTCGCGGGCGCGACCGAGCGTTGAAGGTCGCGCGCACCATCGCCGATCTGGATGACGAGCCGAAGGTGCGAGCCCGCCACATCCACGAGGCGATGGCGTTCCGGGTCGGCGCCGAGCAGGTCGAGGCGGCGGCATGAGCGCCGTGCCCGCGGCGGCCGCGCCGCCCGCCGGACGGCCGGTGCCCGATGTGGAGGCCGCGGGCGCCATGCCGTGCTTCGCCTGTCTGCGGCGCACCTGGCTCGTCTCGGCACTGGTCGGCCGCATCGAGAACGCCCGCCGATCCAGCGCCAGCCGGATCCCGCTGCTGCTCGCACTCGACGACGACGCGCTGATGCGGGCGGTCGACGCCGGGACCGACCTCGCCGTCCAGTACGGCTGCTTCGATCGCGGCCGAGCTATCGCGGCGATCTCCGCCGCGGGCCTGGCCGCGGTCTGCCGCCACGATCCGCGATACCCCCAGGCGCTGCGGGCACTGCCCGACGCGCCGGCCATCCTGCACGTCGCGGGATCGATCGAGCGCTTCGTCGTGCTCACCGCCCCCGAGCAACCGGCCGTCGCCGTGGTGGGTGCCCGCCGCGCTTCCGCCTACGGGCTGGTCGTCGGTGGCGGTCTGGGCCGCGGGCTCGCGGCCGCCGACGTCACCGTGGTCAGCGGGATGGCGCTCGGGATCGACGCGGCCGCGCACGTGGGGGCGCTGGAGGTCTCCGGGCCGACCCTGGCCGTCCTCGCCGGCGGCGCCGAGCGTGCCTACCCGCCGAGCAAGCACCACGTCTACCGATCGATCCGCGAGACCGGATGCGTGGTCAGCGAGTTGCCGCCGGGAACCACGGCCCGCCGCTGGTGCTTCCCGGCGCGCAACCGGCTGATCGCCGGGCTGGCCGGACTGACCATCGTCGTGGAGGCGATGGAGCGGTCCGGCTCGCTGATCACCGCGGAGTTCGCGCGCGACATCGGACGTGACGTCGGGGCGGTTCCGGGACCGGTGACGTCCCCGCTGTCGACGGGTCCCAACGCGCTGATCGCCGACGGGGCGCACGTCATCCGCGGCCCCGAGGACGCGCTCGATCTCGCCTGCGGCGTGGGGGAGTGGCAGCGACGACGGCCCGCCGAGGCCGCCGTCCCCGAGCACCTGCGTTCGCTGCACGGGGCCGTGGCCGAAGGGGCGGACACGCCGGAGGCGCTGGGCGATCACGGCTTCTCCGTGACCGCGGCGCTGGCCGGATTGGCCGAGCTGGAGCTGCTCGGCTTCGTGCGGCGGGCGCTCGGTGGGCGCTACGTGGTGACGCTGTGACCGGTCGCGTCGCGACGCCCACCGGTCGCGCTGACCTACGCTTCGGTGCGTTCATGACCGTCCCCTGCGTCCTCTCCATCGCCGGCTCCGACTCCGGAGGCGGTGCCGGCATCCAGGCCGACCTCAAGGCGTTCGCGCGCTGTGGGGTCCATGGCATGACCGCGATCACCGCGATCACCGTGCAGAACACGCTCGAGGTGCGCTCGGTGCATCCCGTCGCCCCCGAGGTCATCCGGGCCCAGGTCGCAGCCGTGGCGCAGGACATCGGCGTCGACGCGGTCAAGATCGGGATGCTGGGCTCGGCGGTCACGATCGAGGCGGTCGCGGCGGCGCTGCGCGAGCTGGCACCCGGGACGCCCGTGGTCATCGACCCGGTGATGGTCGCCGAGTCCGGTGGACGGCTGCTCCAACGGGAGGCCGAGCAGGCGCTGCGCGAGGTGCTGCTGCCCTTGGCCACCGTCGTCACGCCCAACGTGCCCGAAGCCCGGGTGCTGGCGCGCAGCTCCGAGGACGCCACCGTCGAGGAGCTCGCCCGGGCGATCCAGGCGCTCGGCCCCGACGCCGTCATCGTCACAGGCGGCCATCGCGAGGAGGCCACCGACCTGCTCTTCGACGGCGAGACCTTCACCGCCATATCCGGTGAGCGCTTCCGCGACGGCGCCGCGCACGGCTCCGGGTGCACCCACTCCTCCGCGCTGGCCGCGCACCTCGCCCGCGGGCTGGATCTCGTCGACGCCGCCACCGCCGCCCGCGAGATCGCCGGCGAGGCCGTCCGCGACGGGCTGCGGGACATCGGGCACGGGGCGGGGCCCGTCGACGTCTTCGGGCTCGCG
>JAOPZL010000277.1 GCA_025964175.1 Solirubrobacterales bacterium | reverse complement strand
GGCCGGCGCGGCGGGCAGCGGTCCGGCACCGACCGGCCCAAGGGGCGCACGCGCGACCAGCTGAACAACGAGGCCAAGAACCTCGGGATCGACGGCCGCTCGTCGATGAACAAGTCCCAGCTGCAGCACGCCGTGGACGCCAAGAAGTCCTCCTGAGACCCCTAGGGGGCATGATGACGCAATGGAGGCGCCCACCCTCACGCGCACCGCGATCTCCGCCACCCTGCACTGCCTGACCGGCTGCGCGCTCGGCGAGATCCTCGGCCTGGTCCTCGCCACCGCGTTCGGCTGGCCCAACGGCCCGTCGATCGCCATCTCGATCGCGCTGGCCTTCGTCTTCGGCTACCTGCTGACGACCCTCCCGCTCCTGCGCGCGGGACTCTCGCTCCGGGCCGCGCTGGCGCTCGCCCTGGCGTCCGACACGCTGTCGATCACCACGATGGAGATCGTGGACAGCCTCATCGTCCTGGCCGTCCCCGGGGCGATGGCCGCCGGCCTCGGCGACCCCCTCTTCTGGGGCTCGCTCGCGTTCGCCCTGTTCATCGCCTTCTGGGTCGCCGTCCCCGTCAACCGCTGGCTCATCGCCCGCGGCAAGGGCCACGCGGTCATCCACGCGCACCACGCGCACTGACGTCCACCAGCGCCGCCGGGCCGCCGCCCGCCCGCCGCCGTCAGCCCTCGAGCAGCGCCGAGGTCTCCAGCCACGCGGTCTCGAGCTCGTCTCGCTGCGCGACCAGCGCGGTGAGGGAGGCGTTGAGCTCGCGCAGGCGGGTGTGGTCGGTGGCGGCGGTCGCCATCTCCTCGTGGAGGCTCGCCTCGCGGACGGCGAGCTTGTCGATCGCCCGCTCCAGCCGCTGGACCTCCTTGCGCGCCGTGCGGACGGCGGCGCCGGTGGGGACCGCGGGGCGGGCGGCGGACGCGGCGACCCCCGACGCGGCGTCCTCGATCTCGGCCGCCTCTCGGCGCAGGGCGACGTACTGGTCGATGCCGCCGGGCAGGTGGCGGACCGAGCCGTCACCGGTCAGCGAGTAGACGTTGTCGGTGACGCGCTCGACGAAGTAGCGGTCGTGGCTGACGACCACGAGCGTGCCGGGCCAGCCGTCCAGCAGGTCCTCCAGCGCCGTCAGCGTGTCGATGTCGAGGTCGTTGGTCGGCTCGTCCAGCAGCAGGACGTTCGGCTCGCCCATGAGCAGGCGCATGAGCTGCAGGCGGCGGCGCTCGCCGCCGGACAGGTCGCGCACCAGCGTGCGCCCGCGGTCGCCGCCGAACCCGAAGCGCTCGGCCAGCTGGCCGGCGGTCAGCTCCTGGCCGTCGCTGGTCGCGATCCGCCCGCGGATCTCCTGCAGCGACTCGAGCACCCGCAGGTGCCCGGGGATCTCCGCGGTGTCCTGGGAGAGGTGCGCGAGCTTGACCGTCGCGCCGCGCTCGACGTGCCCGCTGGTCGGCTTGAGCTCACCCGACAGCACGTTGATCAGGGTCGTCTTGCCGCTGCCGTTGACGCCGACGAGCGCCACGCGGTCCCCCGGCCCCAGGCGCCACGTCGCCTTGCGCAGCAGCGTCTTCTCGCCGAACGCGACCGAGACCTCCTCGGCGTCGAGCACCTTCGAGCCCAGCCGCGCGGTCGAGAAGCGCAGCAGCTCGACGCTGTCGCGCGGGTCCGGCTCGTCGGCGATCAGCGCGTTGGCCGCCTCGATGCGGAACTTCGGCTTGGACGTGCGCGCCGGTGGACCGCGACGCAGCCAGGCGAGCTCCTTGCGCAGCAGCTGCTGGCGGCGCGCGTCGGACGCCGCGGCCTGGCGGTCGCGCTCGGCGCGGGCGAGCACGTACGCCGCGTAGCCGCCCTCGTACTGGTGGACGGTGCGGTCGGTGACCTCCCACGTCGCGGTGCAGACCGCGTCCAGGAACCAGCGATCGTGGGTGATGACCACCAGCGTCCCGCGGCGCGCGGCGAGGTGATGGGCCAGCCAGTCGACGCCCTCCACGTCGAGGTGGTTCGTCGGCTCGTCCAGCAGGAGCAGGTCCGGGCTGTCGAGCAGCAGCTTCGCCAGCGCGATCCGCCGGCGCTCACCCCCCGACAACGGCCCGATGAGCGTCTCCATGCCGTCGGGGAAGCGGCTCAGGTCCACCCCGCCCATGAGCCCGTCCAGGACGGTGCGAAAGCGCGGGTCGCCGGCCCACTCGTGGTCGGCGCGCCCGCCGACGAGCTGGTCGCGGATCGTCTTCGTCGCGTCGAGGTCGTCGCCCTGGCCGATCAGCGCGAGGTCGAGCGTCCCCAGCCGGGTGACCTGTCCGGCGTCGGGCTCCTCGCGTCCGGCGATCAGCCGCAGCAGCGTCGACTTGCCGTCCCCGTTGCGCCCGACGATGCCGATGCGGTCACCGGCGGCGATTCCCAGCGTGACGTCCTCGAGCACCGTCCGGCTGGCATAGCCCTTGTCGACCGACTTCAGGTTGACGAGGTTGCGCGCAGCGGCGGTCACTGCTTGTGGGCCAAGCGCTCCAGGGCGGCGCGGCGCTCGGGATCCAGCGCGTCGACCTGGCGGGCGAAGTGCAGCAGCGCGACGTCGCCGAACTCGTCGACGAGCGCACCGATCTGAGCCCTGGCGCGAGCCTGGGCGTAGTCGTCGCGAGACAGCGTGGTGCGGTAGATGTCGGTGCGCTGCTCGCGTTCGCGCACGAGCATGCCCTTGTCGTCCAGGCGGCGCATGATCGTCATGACCGTCGTGTAGGCGCGGGACTTCTCGCTGCGGGCGTTCAGCGCCTCGAGGATCTCGCGGACCGTGGCGGTGTCGCGGTCCCAGAGCTCTTCCATGACCTCGCGCTCCAGCGAGTGCAGCTGCGGTGGCGTCATCGTCATCGGGCTCTGAGGCTACCGACCAGGGTCCGGCGCGAGATCAGGAGGACGGCGGCGCCCGCGGTGAGCAGGAGCGCTCCGAGCGGCGCGTCCTCGTGCACGATGCCGTCGGCGACGAACGGGTGGCGGGCACAGCCGGTCGCCGAGCCGAGCTCGAAGACGGCGAGCGCCAGCGCGATCGCGACCATCGCCCCACGCGCGAGCACCGCGGCGTCGATCCGCCAGCGGACCCGCTGGCCGAGCAGCCGGTCGATGCGCTCGGCGCTGACGCCGTCGATGCGCAGCATCGCCCCGGCCAGGCCGCTGCGATCGGCGGCCTCGTCGGCCTGCAGCTCGGCGAGCGTCGCGAGGCGGGCGGCCAGCTGGCGCGCGCCCGGACAGAAGAAGAGCCCGTCGGCGAGCGCGCGGACGAGCAGCAGGCGCAGGGCATCGTGGCGGCGGACGTGCGCCTGCTCATGGGCCATGACCGCGGCCACCTCCGCCGCCGTCAGCGTCTCCAGCGCGCCGGTGGTGACGATCACGCGGGGGCGGAACACGCCGACGCAGAAGGCGCGGGGCACCGCGTCCTCGACCACCCCGGGACGGATCTCCAGCGCGGCGACGCGCGGCCGCGCAGACCGGTGTGCCCGCGCCTGGCGGACGACCGAGGCCGCGAAGACGAGCAGCGCGCTGACCCCCACACCGCCGCCGACCGCGACGAGCAGCAGGTCGGCCACCCGCGAGAGCGGATGGAAGAGGGCGGCATCGACGGCGGCCAGGAGCAGGCCCGCGGTCAGGGCCGTGCCGAGCAGGAGCAGGAGCGTCGCGGAACAGCGCAGCAGTCGGGTCCGGGCCACTCGCGGAGATTTTACGAGGTCTCCGGGACTGATCCAAGCGGGGCACGGGCGCCGCAGCCCGTCCATGAGACCATCGCTGACCGTGCTCGCCACCGGCGCCGTCCTCGCCGGCGCGCTCGTCGCCCCCGCCGTCGCCGCGCCGCCGCCCGTCGCCCATGGCGCCGCGGGTGGCGC
>JAOPZL010000266.1 GCA_025964175.1 Solirubrobacterales bacterium | reverse complement strand
GAGCGGGCGCTGCTCCGCACCGGACGGCCGCTGCCGCAGGGCACGACGCTGCTGGAGCTCGAGCGGCGCTTCGCCGGCCAGCCGGGCGCGCGGGAGTACGTGCGCGCGCTGGCCGATCGGCGCTTCGGGGCCGGGGGAGCAGGCCCGACGAGCGCTCAGCGGCGGGCGCTGCGCCGCGCGCTGGCGTCGGGGCTCGGTCTGCGCGGATGGATCCGGGCGCTTTGGGCTGTGCCGCCGCGGCCTTTACAATGAGCCGCGCAGACATGGCGGACAACGTCTACGACCTCTTTCAGCGCGGCACTGAGCTGCTCGAGGGTGGCGACTACCACGCGGCCACGGTGCCCCTTGCCCGCGCCCGGGACCTGGAACCCGGGAAGGCGTCGATCCGCGAGGCGCTCGGCCGGGCCCTCTTTCGCAGCCAGCGCTACACCGAGGCTGTCGCCGAGTTCCAGGCGGTCGTCGAGCAGGCGCCGACCAACGACTACGCGCTCTTCTGCCAGGGCCGCTGCCTTCAGCTCCTGGGCCGCCACCAGGAAGCCCGTCACCCGCTGGCCCTCGCCGCTCAGCTGCGCCCCGAGCGGGGCGACTACGCCCGCTACCGGGACGAGGCGCGGCGCAAGGCGGCGTAGCGGCAGTCATCCCGACGAAGGCCAGCCCTTCGATGCCGCCGTTGCCCTACTCCTCGCCGATCTTCACCAGCATCTTGCCCGTGTTGTCCCCGCGCAGCAGACCGATGAGGGCGTCCGGGGCGTTCTCCAGCCCCTCGACCACGGTCTCGCGCACCTGCAGGCGGCCGTCGTGGACCCAGGGGCCCACCTCGGCCAGGAACTGCTTCATCAGCGCGCCGTGGTCGCTGACGATGAACCCGCGCAGGGTCAGCCGCTTGCCGACGACGAGCCCGATGTTGCGGGGGCCCGGGGCCGGCTCGGTCGCGTTGTACTGCGAGATCGCGCCGCACATCGCCACACGCCCGTAGGGCCGCAGCGCGCGGAGCGCCGCCTCGAGGTGCTCGCCGCCGACGTTGTCGAAGTAGAGGTCGATGCCGTCGGGCGCCGCCACGGCGAGCAGCTCCGCCGGGGACCCGTCCTTGTAGTTGAAGCAGGCGTCGAACCCGAGCTCGTCGGTCACGCAGGAGACCTTGTCCGACGACCCCGCCGAGCCGATCACGGTGTGCCCGCGCAGCTTGGCGATCTGACCCGCGATGGAGCCGACCGCGCCCGCCGCACCCGAGACGAACACGATGTCGTCGTCGCGCAGGCCGCCGATCTCGGTCAGCCCGACGTACGCGGTGAGGCCCGGCATGCCGAGCACGCCCAGGTACGCACGGGCGGGGGCGACGGCGGTGTCGACCTTGCGCGCCGCCCTCGCGTCGACCACCGCCAGCTCGCGCCACCCGAGCTGGTGCAGGACCGTGTCGCCCTCGGTGAAGCCCTCGACCGTCGAGGCGACGACCACGCCGACCGCACCGCCCTCCAGCGGTGCCCCGAGCCGGAACGGCGGGACGTAGGACTTCGCGTCGTTCATGCGACCGCGCATGTACGGGTCGACCGACATCCAGGTGTTGCGCACGAGCAGCTGGCCGTCGGCGAGGTCGTCGACCATCCCCTCGACCAGCTCGAAGTCGGACGGCTTGGGCTCGCCCTCGGGGCGGGCGGCGAGGCGGATCTCGCGCGTCGTGGTCTGGCTCAGGCTCATACGGCTTCAGCCTGCCCGTTCTGCGCGGTCACCAGACGCCGCAGATCGCCGGCCGCGGCGACGAGCACGCCGAGCAGGCGGTCGAGCTCGGCGGCGTCGATCGCACGCTCCGGGAGGTCGCCGACGACCCACACGGCGCCCGCGTGCGTATGCGCGTAACGCACGATCGCGAGCGTGCGGTTGCGGACCAGGACCTCGTGGTCGTCGACCTGTCCGGGCCCGACGACCTCGGCCTGCGCCCGCAGGAGACCATGGTTGAGCCGCAGCCCGACGTGCAGCGGCCACCCTCCCACGTCGGGGGCGCTGAGACCCCATTCGCCGGGCGCGACACGGCGCGTCTCCGCCTCCACGGCGGACAGGTACTCATCGATCGCGACGGTGCTCATGCACCCATCCTCGCAGCGGGTCCACACCCCTGGATGGGTGCTACCCTCATTCCACAGCTTTCGTCGTCGGCCCCGTGCCGGCAAGCCGTACCGGAAGTGGGCGATCGCCCGCTTTTTTTTGTTTCTTGAACCAGATCATCGAGGGAAGGGAGGACGACATGAACCCGATCCAGAGCCGGATCGAAGCCGCGCTGGCGGAGTCCGCCCCTGACGTCGAGGTGCTCCTCGCGGAGATGTCGGGAGAGACCCTTCGCGTCTTCATCGACCACCCCGATGGTGTGACGCTGGAGCTGTGCGAGCGGGTCACGCACCTGCTGCCCGACCTCAACGAGCGGTTCGCCCTCGAGGTCTCCAGCCCTGGAGGCGACCGCCCGCTGTCCAAGCCCGATCACTTCCAGCGTTTCCTGGGTCGTCGGGCCCGCGTTCGCACGCGCGAGGCGCGCGATGGCCACAAGTCCTTCACCGGTGAGCTCGTCGGAGCCAACGAACGCGAGGTGACGATCGCCGCCAGCAGCGGCGTCGTCGCCATCCCGTACGACGACATCACCCGATCGAATCTTGTCGAGGAGTAGCCCCATGTCCCGAGACGTCATTGAGGCCATGACCGCGCTGGCGCGCGAGAAGGGCATTCCGCAGGAGAAGCTCATGCTCGCCCTGCAGGACGCTCTGCTGGCCGCGTACAAGAAGCAGCCGGGATCGGCGAAGTACGCCCGCGTCGAGCTCGATCCCGACAACGCGGACTTCCGCGTGATCGAGCTGATCATCCCGGAGCGCCTCGAGGCCCAGCTGATCGTCGAGACGATCGACGAGGGCACGACCGTCGACCCCGAGACGGGGGAGATGCGCGAGCCCGAGGACCCGGAGATCGATCCGGTCAAGTTCGAGGAGTACAAGGACCAGATCGACGAGCGCGACGTCACGCCCGACGACTTCGGCCGCATCGCCGCGCAGACCGCCAAGCAGGTCATCCTGCAGCGCATCCGCGAGGCGGAGCGCGACATGATGTACGAGGAGTACCGCGACCGCGTGGGCGAGCTCGTCACGGGCATCGTCCAACAGAAGGACGCCCGCTACACGCTCATCCAGCTGCGCGAGCGCGTCGAGGCGCTGCTGCCCAAGAGCGAGCAGGTCGAGGGCGAGCGCTACGAGCACAACCAGCGCGTCAAGGCGGTCATCAAGGAGGTCTCGCCCTCCACGAAGGGCCCCTCGATCATCGTCTCGCGCCGTGACCCCGAGCTGATCAAGTCGCTCTTCGAGCTCGAGGTCCCCGAGATCGCCGATGGTCTCGTGGAGATCGAGAACGTCGCCCGTGAGCCGGGCTACCGCTCCAAGATCGCCGTGGTGTCCCATGCCGACGGCGTGGACCCGGTCGGCGCCTGCGTCGGTCCCCGCGGCTCGCGCGTGCGCATGGTCGTCTCCGAGCTGCGCGGCGAGAAGATCGACATCATCCCCTACAACGACGAGCCCGCCCGGTTCGTCGCCAAGGCGCTGTCGCCCGCCCGCGTCCGCGAGGTGCTCGTCGACGACGAGTCCAAGCAGGCCACGGTCATCGTCCCCGACGACCAGCTCTCGCTGGCCATCGGCCGCGAGGGCCAGAACGCCCGCCTGGCCGCCC
>JAOPZL010000262.1 GCA_025964175.1 Solirubrobacterales bacterium | reverse complement strand
GCCCACGAGCCGGATGTAGCGTCCGGCTCGCAGGGCGTCCTCGGATGCCGTGACCGAGAGGCTCAGCGCCGCGATCGCCCGGCCGTCGCCGTCGCGGATGGCGGCGGCGTAGCAGCAGAGGCCCTCGACGGCCTCCTCCCGCGCGCGGGACACGCCGAGCTCCCGCGCGGCGGTGAGCTCATCGCGCAGCTCGCCGATCGCGCAGCGGGTGTGCTCCGTGTAGCGCGTCAGGCCGCCCGCGCGCAGCAGCTCCTCGGCGACCTCCCAGGGCTCGTCGGCGAGCAGCGCCTTGCCCAGCGCGGTGCAGTGCGGGGGCAGGCGCCGCCCGATGGCGGAGACCTCCAGCGCGGGCAGGCGCGGGCTCTGCAGCCGGTCGATGTAGGTCAGCGCGCCGTCGTCCAGCGTGGCGAGGTGGACGGTCGCGCCGAAGCGGGAGGCGAGCGTCCGCATCGCCGGCTGGGCGTGGGCCCGCACGTCGGAGGTGTCCAGCAGCGTGCGACCCAGCGCCAGGACGCGCCAGCCGATGCGGTAGCGGTTGCCCGCGGTGCGCTGCAGCAGGCCGGTCTCGGCCAGCGTCGTGAGCAGCTCGTGGACGCTGGACTTCGGCAGCTCCAGCGCCCGCGCGGCCTCGGTCACGCCCCACTCGGGACGCTGGGCGCTGAACAGGTCGAGCACCCGCCCGGCCTTGCTGACCGTGCCCAGCACGCCGGGCGCGCTCACCGGCCGCGCAGCGCCTCGGCCCCGGCGCGCAGGTCGTCGAGCAGCCCGGGGAGCCGCTGCGCCTCGTCGCGGCCGTAGCCGCAGTAGTGCGAGATGCCGAACGCGGGCAGGGCGCGCCGCGCGCTGTCGGCGCGCTCGACGAGCGCCTCGACGCCGTCGGCGCACTCCAGCCCCAGGAAGATCCGGGCGTCGCCGGCGCGCAGGTCGCGCAGGGGCGCGAAGAACGCGTCACGGGAGTCCGGCATGGAGGGCAGGTGGAGGAAGTCGACGCGGCGCGGCGTCTGCTCGACGAGGCGGTTGGCCACGCGCACGACGAGGCCGAGGTCCTCCACGTCGCTGTTGGGCCACACCGGGAACGTGCCGTAGCAGAGGTGGTAGCCGAGGAGCACGTCGTCGGGAAGGCCCTCGGAGAGCGGGGCGATGTAGTCGTGCGCGGTGTGGCGCTCGAACCGCTCGTCCTGCGTCCCCGGCGGGTTCCACGGTCGCATGCGGACCAGCGTGTCGCCGGCCATGTCGACGAGCTCGGTGCAGTAGTCCAGCTGGATCGCCAGGTCCCAAGCGGGAATGACCTCGAGCATGCGGGCGAAGGCGACCTGCAGGCCGCGGGTGTAGGCGGCCATCGCCGCCGGCCACTGCGACACGTCGGGGAAGTACCCGGCGACGCCCCCGTGCGGGGTGGGCACCGCGACCTGGAAGCGGACGCCGTCCGGGATCTCGCCCTGCTCGCGCAGGCGGCGGAAGGTCGCGTAGGAGTCGATGGCGGCGTCGGCGTAGGGCAGGTTGTGGAACGTCGTGTCGTGCACGCCGTCGCGCAGCCGATAGGCGCCGCCCGCCCAGGTCGAGAACCCGGCGTCGCTGGGGACGGCCTCGAGGTCGGGATGGGAGGAGTAGCTCGTCTGGGCCAATGCGCCGATCCACTTCTGGCGCGGGCCCAGCTCGCCGTCGGGCAGGGCGAACACGTGGCCCCCGGCCACGGCCGCGCACGTGCGCAGCACCTCCTCGGTGTCGCCCAGCGGCACGCTTCCGACGAAGAACACGTCTCCCGATGAAACGGCGGCCATCACCTCTCCTCTCACGGTGGAGCGGGCCCCGACGGGCCCGCGGCGGCACCATAGCCGAATTCCTCCAGGAGGAATAGCGATTCTTGACAGCGCACCTGCCCCGGACTACCTTCCGCGCCATGGAGGACACCACGCTGGATCAGCCGACGGAGCGCTTCGTCTTCGGCGGGCGCCGCTGCCGGGTCATCGACCTCAGCCGCAAGCTCAGCAACACCGGTGCCGAGAACGAGCCCAACCCGCACCGCATCGACTACGTGGACCACGAGACGTCGGCGCTGGCGATCGGCGCCAAGCTGGACTCGGTCGGGCTGTGGAAGGACGACCGCGGCGGAGCGCAGGAGACCGTGGAGCTGACCACGCACTCGGGCACCCACGTCGACGCTCCCTACCACTACGGGCCGCTGTCGGGCGGCGAGCCGGCCCGCCGGGTCGACGCCCTGCCCCTGCGCTGGTGCATGGGCAACGGCGTGCTGCTCGACTTCACCCACAAGGGCGTCGGCGAGGGGATCGAGGCCGCGGACGTCCGGTCGGCGCTGGACGCGATCGACTACGAGCTGGCGCCGTTCGACATCGTCCTGATCCGCACCGACGCGTCGCGCGGGTACGGCGAGCCCGGCTACACCCTGCGCCAGCCCGGCCTGCGTCGCTCGGGGACCGAGCTCCTGGTCGAGGCGGGCGTGCGCATGATCGGCATCGACGCCTGGGGCCTGGACCGGCCCTTCGACGTGATGGTCGCCGAGGGCCGCGCGGGCGACACCGCGCAGTTCTGGGAGTCGCACTACTTCGGCCAGGAGCAGGAGTACGCGCAGATCGAGCAGCTGGCCAACCTCGACCAGATCCCCGTCAGCCATGGCTTCACGGTGATCGCCCTACCGATCCTCCTCGACGGCGCCAGCGCGGCATGGAGCCGCGTCGTCGCCATCGTCGACGAGGATTAGGATGGGCCGCACGTGATGGAGATCGAGCCGAAAGCGCCGCCCAAGCACCCGATCGGGTCGGTGGACAACGCCATCCGGCTGCTCCTGCTCCTGCGCGAGCAGACCTCGATCCGGGTATCGGAGGCCAGCGAGCGGCTGGGCGTCGTGCCGTCGACGGCCCATCGGCTGCTGGCGATGTTCGAGTACTACGGCATCGTCGAGAAGAACGAGCACTCCAAGCAGTACTCGCCGGGTCCGGCGCTCCTGGCGCTCGGGCTGTCGGTGGTCCGCCACGACGTCCGCGCGCAGCTGAACCCGATCATCCGGCTGCTGGTCGACGGGGCGCAGGAGACGTGCTCGCTGATCGTGCTCGAGGGGACGAACAGCCTCTTCCTCGACGCGATCGAGTGCGATCGGCCGGTCCGCACGACGTCGCGCGTCGGGCTGATCCGCCCCGCGCACTGCACGTCGGGCGGGAAGGCCCTGCTGGCCGACCTCACCGAGGCGGAGCTGCTGCGCCGCTATCCGGACGAGCAGCTCAGCGGCGTGACGCCGTTCTCGATCACCACGAGGACGGCGCTCATCGAGGAGCTGGACCGGGTGCGCGAGCAGGGGTACGCGATCAGCAACCGCGAGAACGAGCCGGACATCTGCGCGATCGCGAAGGTCATCAGCACGCGCGAGGGCGTGAGCGTGGGCGCGCTCTCGATCTCGTGTCCGCTGTCCCGGTACAGCGAGGAGCGCGTCGTCGAGATCGCCGCGCTGCTCGAGTCCGGTGCGGCGCGCGCCCAGGACAGCATCTTCTGAGTCGAGCCCGCCCGCCCGCCGCCGTCGCCTGACGTGGCGCGGCGCGGCGGATCCTCGCCGCCCGGTCCGGGGTGGCGAGAAGGTTCCAACGCGGCTGACCGGATGGTCGGCCGGCGGCCGGCGCGCCCGGTCGCGCCAGGCCGGTGCCGCCGCTTGACAGCGGCGGCCGGAGCGGCATAGTCTTTTCTAAGAATCGTAATTCTCCATACGAGAATGAACGAAAGGGTCAGCAGTGAACGAGTCGGTCGGTCAGGGAGGGACGTCACGATGAGCGCCACCGAGGTCGTGGACGGCAAGCTGTACGCCGGCGCGTCCGTGCGCCGCCATGACGGCGACCGCTACCTGCGGGGCCGTGTCGCCTACACCGACGACATCGTCCTGCCCGGGATGGTCCACGCGGTCCTCGTCCGCAGCGAGCTGGCCCACGCCCGCATCGTCGGCGTCGACGCCGATGCGGCCCGCGAGCAGCCCGGCGTCCTCGCCGTCCTGAGCGGCGCGGAGCTGGCCCGCCACGCCGGCCCGATCCCCAACGCGATGGACCCCGTCCCGGTCGGCGGACAGCCGATCGCGCTGCACTGCCTGCCGGTCGACAAGGTCGTCTACGCCGGACAGCCGGTGGCCGTGGTCGTGGCCGAGACCCGGACGGCCGCGCTGGCCGCCGCCGAGCTGGTCGCGGTCTCGCTGGAGGCCCTGCCCGTCGTCCTCGACGCCGAGGCCGCCCTGGCCGACGGCGCTCCGCTCCTCTACGAGGAATGGGGCACCAACCTCCTGCTCTCCGGCACGGCCGGGGAAGGGGACTACGACGCGGTCGCCGCGGCCTCCGACCACCGCATCGATGGCGCGATCACCACCGGCCGCTCGGCTCCCGCCCCGATGGAGCCGCGCGCCTACATCGCCGACTGGGACGCTCGCGAGGAGCGGATGACCTGGTACGGCACCACCCAGGCGCCGCACCCGCTGCGCCACTCGCTTGCCGGCTACCTCGGCCTGCGCGAGCGCCAGATCCACGTCGTCGCGCCGCCCGTCGGCGGGTCGTTCGGCTACAAGAACTTCGGTCATCCCGAGGAGTACCTCGTCTGCCTGCTGTCGCGGCTGGTGGAGCGGCCCGTGAAGTTCGTCGAGGACCGGATGTCCTCGCTGCGCTACGGGGCCAAGGACACGCGGATGACCTTCCAGGCCGCGTTCGACGCGGACGGCCGCGTACGCGCCGTCTCCTGTGCGCTGCTGGCCAACCACGGCGCCGCCGCCGCGACGGGGGCGTTCGGCATGGCCTTCGCCGCGTCGCTGGCCCTGCCCAGCGGCTACGCGCTGGAGGCCTTCCACGGCGAGTACCGCCTCGCGGTCACCAACAAGGGGCCGTGGAGCCCGATGCGCCCGTTCGGCAAGGAGACGGCGTCGCTGCTGATGGAGCGCGTCATGGACCTCGTCGCCGAGCGCACCGGGCTGGACCCCGCGGACGTGCGCCGGCGCAACTGGATCCCCGCCGACCGCTTCCCCTACGCCACCACGACCGGCCTGGAGCTCGACAGCGGCGACTACGCCGGCCTGCTGGACAAGGTCCTGGAGGTGTGGGACTACCCCGCGGCGCGCGTCGAGCAGACCCGGGCCCGCGAGGACGGACGGCTGCTGGGCATCGGCTTCGGCTTCGAGGTGCTGCCCGAGGGCGCCGACATCCCGGGCGCGCTGATCGGCGCCTCCGACATCAGCACGGTGCGGATGGACCCGTCGGGCGAGGTCGAGGTGCTGACCGGCGTCACGAGCCCCGGCAACGGCAACGACACGGCGATCATGCAGATCGTCGCCGATCGCCTCGGCGTCCTCATGAGCGAGGTGCGCATCGTCCAGGGTGACACCGAGCGCTGCCCGTTCGGCTTCGGCAACGTGTCCTCCCGCGGCATCCTCACCGGAGGAGGCTCGGCCGCCCTGGCCGCCGACGACATCGCCGTCAAGCTGCGCCGGGTCGCCGGCGCCATGCTCGAGGTCGACGCGGAGCGCATCGTCCTGCACGGCGGGATGGCGGCGGTGGCGGACGAGCCCGAGCGCGCGCTGCCGCTGGGGGTCGTCGCCCACTCGCTCTACACGATCGGCGGGATCCTCGTGCCCGATCTCGAGCCGACCCTGGAGTCCACGCGGACCTTCCAGATGCGCAACGTGCGCCACCACCCCGACGAGCACGGCCGCATCATGCCGTTCTCGACGTTCTCCAACGGCCTGTACGTGGCGCTCGTCGAGGTCGATCCGGCGACCGGCGTGATCGAGCTCCAGCGTCACGTGATGGCCCACGACTGCGGGGTGATGATCAACCCGCGGTTCGTCGCCGGGCAGTTCACCGGCGGCGTGGTCACCGGTCTGGGCGCCGCACTCGACGAGGAGGTGGTGCACGACGCCGACGGCGTCCAGCGCACCGACGTCTTCAAGAGCTACCTGCTGCCGCGCGCGACGGACGTCCCGCGCTTCGAGATGGTCCACCAGGTCACCCCGAGCCCGTTCACCCCGCTGGGCACGAAGGGCGCGGGGGAGGGCGGCGTCGCCTGCTCGATGGCCGCGCTCCTCAACGCCGTCAACGACGCCCTGCGCCCGCTCGGCGCGCAGGTCGACGAGCTGCCGTTGACGCCCGAACGGGTGCTCGACGCGATCCTGGAGGCCCGGGCATGATCGCCGCTGCGCTGCGCTACGACCTGCCCCGCGACCTGGACGAGGCGCTCGCGCTGCTGTCGCAGGACCCGGCGACGACGCGCCTCCTGGGCGGCGGCACCTGGCTGGTGCCCGAGCTCAACCGCGGCGTGGTCAACGCCGACCGTCGCGTGGTCGACCTCCGCCGGGCCGGGCTCGGCGAGATCCGCGCCGACGGCGACGTCATCCACGTGGGCGCCACCTGCTCCTACGCGGCGTTGGAGGCCTCCGAGCTGATCGCGTCGCGGCTGCCCCTGCTGCACGCGATGGCCGTCGGGGTCACCGGCGGGCGCCAGATCCGCAACCAGGGAACCATCGGCGGCTCCGTCGCCGCCGCGCGACCGCAGTCCGACGCCCCGGGCGCCCTGTGCGCGCTGGACGCGGCGGCCGTGATCGCCGGCCCCGGCGGAACCCGCCGGGTCGCGGTCGTCGAGCTGCTGAGCGGCGCGATGCGCACGACGCTGCGCCGCGACGAGATCCTCGTCGGCTTCGAGATCGAGCAACCGGGCGGCGGGCACGGCTACCACAAGCTCAAGCGCGCCGCCGGCAGCTGGCCGATCGCCACCGCCGCGGCCATCCTGCGCCTCGACGGCGACGGCCTGATCGATCGGGCCACGCTCGTCCTCGGCGGCGTGTGCGCGACGCCGCTCGTCGTGCCGGTCGCCGACGTGATGGCCGGGCATCGCATCGACGACGACCTCATCGCCGCCGCGGCCCAGTGCGCGGCCGACGCGGTGACCGAGCCGTGGTGCGACGAGCTGGCCACCGGCCGCTACCGCGCCGCCGTGGCGCGGCCCGTCGCCCACCGCGCGCTGATCGCCGCCCAGAGCGCCGCCATCCAGCAACGAAGGAGCCAGTTGTGAGCACCGAGACCACCATCCGCGTCGAGCTGACGCTGGACGGCGTGGCGCGCACGGCGGAGGTCCCGAGCGGGGCCCTGCTCGTCGAAGCGCTGCGCGAGGATTTCGGGACCACCGGACCCAAGCTCGGATGCGCGACCGGCGACTGCGGCGCCTGCACCGTCCGGCGCGACGGTGAGATCGTCAAGTCCTGCCTGGAGCTGGCCGCCGGCGCCCAGGGCTGCGAGATCGTCACGATCGAGGGCCTGGCCGACGGCGACGAGCTCAGCCCGGTGCAGCAGGCCTTCTGGGACGAGCAGGCGTTCCAGTGCGGCTTCTGCCTCTCGGGCATGGTCTTCGCGGCAGAGGATCTGCTGCGCAGTAACCCCCGACCGACCGACGACGAGATCCGCTGGGCGATCAGCGGCAACCTCTGCCGCTGCACGGGCTACGAGGCGATCGTCGAGGCGGTCCGGACCGCGGCACGGCGGATGGCGCCGCCCGCGGGCTGAACGCAGTTCCGGCCCCCGGATGAGCGGGCCGGCCCAACGACGTACAAGGAGAGTTCGATGGAACACCAGACTCGGTGGTACGGGTCGCTGCTCGCTGCACGGAAGCTGGCGGCCGGCGGGATCGCGGTAGCGGGCGTCGTCGCGCTGACGGCGTGTGGCAGCTCGAGCAAGGACAGCACCAGCACGTCGAGCGCGGCCGCGACGACGGCAGCGACCACGGCGGCTGCGGCCCCGGACGCGCCGACCGCGTACGACGGCCCGGCGAAGGACCTGCCGACGACCTTCCCGGCGCCCACGAAGCAGGACAAGCCGCTGAAGATCGGCTACCTGCAGATCTACAAGGCGCTCCCCACGCTCGCCGTGCAGCAGGCCGGCGCCGAGGCGCGCGCCAAGGAGCTCGGCGTCGAGCTCATCGTCAAGGACGCGCAGCTCAACCCGCAGACCCAGGTCTCGCAGTTCAAGCAGCTGCTGACCCAGGGCGTCGACGCGATCGTCGCCTACCCGGTCGTGCCCGAATCGCTCGGGCCGCTGCTCGCCCAGGCCAAGAAGGCCGGCGTCCCCGTGATCTCCACGAACGCGCGGCCGGACGTCACCAAGCCGCTGCCCGCCGGGTTCGCCGCCGACCTCGAGGCCCCGCTGGACCACGAGGCGTACTCCATGGCCGCGCACGCGGCCAAGGTCCAGCCGGGCGCGAAGTTCGGCGTCATCGGCAACGCTGCGCCGATCGCCGCGCTGAAGTACATGGCCGAGCGCGAGAAGTACTGGGGCGAGCGCTTCGGCCTGAAGTTCGTCGGCCAGGTCGACGCCAAGCAGGACACCGCCGCCGGCTACGGCCCCGCGGTCAACGAGCTGCTGGCCAAGGACTCGGGGATCCAGCAGATCTGGGTCTACAACGACCTGGTCGCGCTGACCGCGGCCACCGTCGTGCGCTCCTCGGGCAAGTCCGACGTGAAGATCATCACGAACTCCGGCGCTCAGACGCCGGTGCTGCAGGCGATCAAGGACGGCAAGATCGAGATGGCCTACCAGCTGCCATGGGCCGAGCAGGGCTCGCAGCTGATCGACGGCGCCTACGACCTCGCCACCGGCCAGCACCTGCCGCTGCCCGAGACGACGTCGCTGCGCGGGACGGTCATCACCAAGGACAACGTCGACTCGGCCAAGCCGACGGAGTAGCGGAAATGCGGATCGACCCCATGGTCCCGACGACACCGGGGCGATCCGCATGACGCCCCTGCTCACGCTCCGGGGCGTGCACAAGCGCTTCGGCGGCGTGCACGCCCTGGACGGGGCGGAGCTGACGATCAGCGAGCCGGGCGTGGTCCACGTGCTCATCGGGCAGAACGGCTCGGGCAAGTCGACCATGCTCGGCGTCCTGTCCGGGCAGCTGCGCGTCGACGCCGGCGAGCTGCGGCTCGACGGCCAACCCGTGCGCTTCACGAGCCCGGTGGCGGCGCTGCGTCACGGGATCGCCATGGTCTCCCAGGAGACCGCGGTCGCCCCGGACCTCACGGTCGCCGAGAACGTCCTGCTCGGCCGCGGGCTGGTCCGGCGCTGGTCGGGGCTGAGCCCCGCCGCCACGCGCAAGCGCGCGCAGGAGGTCCTGGCGCGGCTCGAGCTCGACTACGACCCGCGGCAGCTGGTGCGCGACCTGCGCCCCGATCAGCGCCAGATGGTGGAGATCGCCCGGGCGCTGTCCACCGATGCCCGCATCCTCATCCTCGACGAGCCGACGAGCTCGCTGACCGATGACGAGGTCGAGGGGCTGTTCGGCGCGATCCGCCAGCTCAAGACGCAGGGGGTCGCGACGGTCTTCGTATCTCACCGGCTGCCGGAGCTGTTCGCCATCGGCGACGAGGTGACGGTCCTGCGCGACGGGCGCACCGTCGCGCAGGCGCCGCTGGCGCACTTCGACCCGCACTCGCTGGTCGAGGCGATGGTCGGCGAGATTGCGGCTCGCGAGCCACGCCAGCCGCGCGGGTCGCGGCCGTCGTCGCGCTCCGGGCGCGATGACGCGCCTCCGGCGCTGCGCGTGCGCGGCCTCGAGGTCGTGGGCGCGGTGCGCGGCGTCGACGTGGAGGTCGGGCGCGGCGAGATCGTCGGCATCAGCGGCCTCGTCGGCGCCGGGCGCAGCGAGCTGCTGGAGGCCATCTTCGGCGTTCGCCCCCTCGCCGCGGGCACCGTGGAGCTCGATGGAGCGGCGTTCGCGCCCTCTGCGCCGCGGGACTCGATCCAGCGCGGGCTGGGCTTCCTGCCGCCCGACCGCAAGACCGAGGGCCTCGTTCTGGGGATGAGCGTGCGCGGCAACGTCACGATGGTGCAGACGCTCGAACGGGCGCGGCTCAGGTCGCCGTCGTCCGGCGCGGAGACGCGCTCCGCACAGGCGGCGTGCGACGCGATGGGCGTGAAGACCGCGTCGCTGGACGCGCCCGTGGGATCCCTCAGCGGCGGCAACCAGCAGAAGGTCGCGCTGGCCAAGTGGCTCGCGCGCGGCCCGCGCGTGCTGCTGCTGGACGAGCCGACGCGCGGCGTGGACGTGGCCGCCAAGGCCGAGATCCACGAGCAGTTGCGGGCGGTCGCGGCCGACGGCGTCGGCCTCCTCGTCAGCTCGTCGGAGAACGAGGAGCTGATCGAGCTGTGCGACCGGATCCTGGTGATGTTCCGCGGCCGCGTCGTGGCCGCGTTGGAAACCGAGAATTGCAGCGAGCCGGAGCTGGTCCGCCTCGCGGGAGGACACACATGATGGTCCGGATCCTGGGCGGAGCATGGAGCGCGACGAGCCGCTACCGGCTCGTCCTCCTGCTCGTGGTGGCGATGTTCGCCGCCTTCGCGATCACGCAGCCGGAGTTCGCCACCGCGACGAACCTGAAGAACCTGCTCGCGGACTCGTCGATCCTGTGGATCGTCGGGATGGGCATGACGTTCGTCCTGCTGACCGGCGGGTTCGACCTGTCGGTCGGCGCCACGTCGGCGCTGACCGGGATCTTCGTCGCCAAGGTGCTGGCGACAGGCATGCCCGGCGGGGTGGCCCTCCTGCTCGCCGTCCTCTTCGGCGCGCTCATCGGCGGCCTGCTCAACGGCTTCGCGGTCGGCCGGCTCGGCCTGTCCGTGTTCGTGGTGACGCTGGCGACGATGACCGCGCTGACCGGCATCGTGAACCTGTGGGCGGGCACCGACTCGTTCCTCGTCACCGCCCCGATCGTCAGCCAACTGGGCGTCGACGAGCTGCTCGGGCTGCCGACGCCGATCTGGGTGATGGCCGCCGTCTTCGTCGTCGCGCTCTACGTGCAGTCCAGGACCTACTTCGGGCGCGACGTCTTCGCGATCGGCGGCTCCGCGACCGCTGCGCGCCTGGCCGGGATCCGCGTGCCGCGCACGCTGATGCTCGTCTACGCCTTCGTCGGCGCCTGCGCGGCGCTGGCCGGGGTGATCGCCGTCGGACGCGTGGGAGCGGCGACGCCGACCGTGGACGCGACGCTCGCGCTCCAGGCCATCGCGGCGGTGCTGCTGGGCGGCACGGCGCTGACCGGTGGGGCCGGCGGGGTCACGGGGACCGCGTTCGGCGTCCTCTTCATCGGGATCCTGCAGAACGGGCTCGGCCTGGCCGGCGTCTCGAGCGACTGGCAGAACGTCGTCACCGGCGTGATCTTGGTCCTCGCGGTCATGGGAGACCGGCTGCGCTTCGGCGGCAGCCTGCGATCGATGCTCCCCGGACGGCGTTCCTTGACAGGCCCGGCGGAGCTGTCATAGCCTTATGAAGAATTTGAATTCTGCTGTGAAGAATTAGGAGGAAGTTCGTGATCCCACTTCGCCAGGTAGGGCGCCAGCGATGAGCGCCTGGCTCGACTTCGCCGGAGTCCCCTTCTCCCAGCACTGGATCGATGCTGGGCCCGTCCGCACGCGCGTCATCGAGGCGGGTAGCGGCGAGCCGCTGCTGCTCTTGCACGGGACCGCCGGACACGCCGAGGCGTACACCCGCAACATGGCCGCCCACGCCGAGCACTTCCGCGTGCTCGCCGTCGACATGCTCGGCCACGGCTACACCGACCGGCCCGACCACCCCTACGAGGTCGAGTCCTACGTGACCCACCTCCTGGACCTCATCGACGCGCTCGGCGTCGAGCGGGTCCACCTGTCGGGCGAGTCGCTCGGCGGATGGGTCGCCGCCTGGTTGGCCAGCGAGCACCCCGACCGCGTCGGCAAGCTGCTGCTCAACACCCCGGGCGGCGCCACCGCCGACGAGAACGTCCTGGAGCGGCTGCGCGGTCTCACGCGCAACGCGATCGCCGACCCGACGCCGGAGACGGTCCGGGCCCGGCTGGAGTGGCTGATGGCCGACCCGGCCACCGTCACCGACGAGCTGGTCGCCATCCGCCGGGCGATCTACGACCGGCCGGAGTTCCAGGCCAACGTCGACAACCTGCTCACGCTGCTCGACCTCGAGCCGCGCCGGCGCAACCTCCTCACGGAGGAGCGCCTGGCCGCCGTCCAGGCGCCGACGCAGATCGTGTGGACCACGCACGACCCGATGGCCGACGTGCCGGTCGGCGAGTGGTTCGAGCGCTCCATCCCGGACGCACGGCTCACCGTCATGCGTGAGTGCGGTCACTGGCCGCAGTTCGAGAACGCGCCGGAGTTCAACGACATCAGCCTTCGATTCCTCTTGGGGGAGTAGACATGGGAATCACCCGCCTCGGCCACGTCGAGCTGTTCACGCAGGACCTCGACCGGGCCATCGACTTCTACGTCGACGTGATCGGGATGGTCGAGACCGAGCGCGTCGGCGGCCACGCCTACCTGCGCTGCATCGAGGACCGCCACCATCACTCGCTGGTGCTGACCACCGTCCCCGAGGGCAACGGCTGCGGTCACATCGCCTTCCGCGTCGAGTCCGAGGATGACCTCGACCGCCTGCGCGCGCAGTTCGAGGGCGAGGGCCTGGCGGTCCTCGAGGTCGAGGCCGAGGCCGAGCGCGGCCAGGGCCGCGCGATCCGCGTCGGCGACCCGTTCGGCTTCCCGATCGAGCTGTACCACGCGATGGACCCGGCGCAGCGCCGGCCTCGCACCCACGGCAACCGCGGCCCGACCCGGATCGACCACGTCAACCTGCGCATCCCGGTGCCCGTCGACGAAGCGGTCCGCTACTACCGCGACCGCCTCGGCTTCATGGTCTCGGAGTTCGCCGAGCATCCGGACCAGACGACGTTCGCCGCCTGGATGCACCGCAAGCAGACCACCCACGACGTGGCGTGGGTGCAGGGTCCCGGGACCTTCATCCACCATGCCGGCTTCTACGTCCCCGAGAGCCACGACGTGCTCGACATCGCCGATCGCATGGCCTCGCGCGGGATGCAGCACCAGATCGAGTTCGGCCCCGGCCGCCACGGAATCACCAACGCGTTCTTCTCCTACATCCGCGACCCCGACGGCAACCGCATCGAGATCTACTCGGGCGACTACCTGATCGCCGATCCCGACTGGGAGCCGATCCGCTGGACGGCCGAGGAGTTCGAGGCGACCGGCCGCCTGGCGTGGGGCTCGCGCCCGCCGGAGTCGATGTACGAGGGCCAGCCCGTGGCCGACTGGTCGCGTTCGCCGGCCGGGGCGGGCGCGTGACGCGCGTCGCGCTGATCACGGGCGGCGGGCGCGGCATCGGCCGCGCGATGGCCGAGACGTTCGCGGCGGCGGGCATCGCCGTTGCCGTGGCGGGGCGCAACGCCGACACGCTCGACGACACCGTGGCGACGATCACCGCCGCCGGCGGCATCGCCTCGGCCCACGTCTGCGACGTGTCCTCCGAAGCGGCGGTCGACGGGCTGTTCTCCGCGGTGCTGGAGCGCCACGGCACGGTCGACATCCTGATCAACAACGCCGCCGTCGAGGGCCCGACGGCGCCGATCGCCGACGTCGATCCCGCGGACTGGGACGAGGTGCAGGCGGTGAACGTCCGCGGGGCGTTCCTCTGCACGCGGCTCGCCGCGCGGATCATGACCCGGGCCGGGACGGGACACGTCCTCTTCCTGTCGGCGCTCGGCGGCGGCGTCCGCGCCTACCCGCTGCGCGTGGCCTACGCGGTCTCCAAGGCGTCGGTCCTGGCGCTGATGCAGACCGCGGCGGCCGAGCTGCGGCCCCACGGCATCGGCGTCAACGCGATCACGCCGGGACCGGTGACGGGCGATCGCCTGGACCGCGTCTTCGCGCGGCGGGCGGAGCAGACCGGAACGACCGTCGAGGCGGTCGCCGCGGCGCTCGCCGACAAGGCTCCGGCCGGGCGCTTCCCCGACGAGGCCGAGCTGGCGCGGATCGCGCTGTGGCTGTGCGGTCCCGACGCCGACATGCTCGTCGGCCAGTCGCTCAACGTGATGGGCGGCATCGACATCGTGCAGTGACGCTGCGGCCGGACCGGGGGCCGGAAGGCTCCTCGGTCCTGGCCGCGCTGCGGCCGTTCACCGGGCGCGCCGTCTCGCTCCAGCCACGTCCAGCGCTAGAGCGTCCAGAGCGCGTCGCTGCCCAGCGGGATCCGCGTGGCGCCGGCCGCCGCGAGCTGCTCGGCCGCCGCGTCGCGCGACAGCACCGCCACGGCGGCGACCTCCTGGGTGGCCAGCGGCTCGCCCGCCCACTGCAGGACCTCGCTCACGCTCGCCGGATCGGCGCGGCGGGTGACGTTCGGCATCAGGTTGGCGAGCACGGTCTCGTAGACCGCGATCGGGTTGAAGCCGGGGACGGCGATGGTGACCTCGCGCACCCCGTCGTGGGCGGTGATCTCATACGACGGGCACGTGTAGCGGCGCCCGTCCTCCCAGTCGGCCAGCCGCGCGTCGAGGACGCGGGCGGCGGGCATGGGGTCGCGGGCGGCCGCGGCGTCGGACTCCAGCTCGGCCCGGACGGCGGGGTCGGTCATCCACTGCGCCAGCTGCGCGGGATCGAGCCCGACGTCCGTCGCGGCGCCGTTGCGCGTGGACTCCTCGTCGAGCAGCTCGCCGGCGAAGGTGCGCAGCCGCAGCCGGCGCAGCAGGGCGAACTCGTGCTCGGGCGCGCGCAGCCGCGCGGCGACGACGGCGAGGCAGGCGGGCAGCGTCCCGGCCATGCGCGGGCGCTGCGAGAGCTCGATCGGCATGCCGTGCTCGGCGGCGATGGTGGCCATCGCGCCGGCGAGCTTGTCGGGGGTGAAGCCCTTGTCCAGGTACTCCTGCGGCGAGCGCGCCAGGACGACCATCCGCTTGCGCCACGAGATCGCCTCGCCGTACAGCCACTCGATGCGCAGGCGGTGCGGCTCGGCCGAGTAGGCCCAGGGACAGCCGGGGTCGGTGAACTCGATGATGTCGACAGCCATGATCGCAACGGTACTCGCCGGCCCGCGTCTGGCATCCTGGGTGGACCATGAGCTCACCCGCACGGCGTCCCAACTACACCCCCCGGCGAAAGCGCGAGCAGCGCGCCTTCCTGGCCACGATGGTCGGCGGTGGAGCCGCAGTCGTCGCGGTGGTCGGCGCGCTGCTGGCCATCGTCGGCGTGATCGGGGGGACGATCCCCTTCATCGCGCTGATCGTCGCCGTCGTCTCCTACTTCATCTTCCGCGGGTCGACCCGCCGCTGACGGCGGGTCGCGCCCCTGCGGCGCGCCGGCTCAGCTGCGCGTGAGCTTCTTGTAGGAGATGCGGTGCGGGCGGTCGGCGTCGTCGCCCAGGAGCGCGCGGCGGTGCTCCTCGTAGGCCTCGAAGTTGCCCTCGAACCACGTGACCTGGGAGTCGCCCTCGAAGGCGAGCACGTGGGTGGCGACGCGGTCCAGGAACCAGCGATCGTGCGAGATCACCACGGCGCAGCCGGCGAAGTTCAGCAGCGCCTCTTCGAGCGCGCGGAGCGTGTCGACGTCGAGGTCGTTGGTCGGCTCGTCGAGGAGCAGCAGGTTGCCGCCCTCCTTGAGGAGCTTGGCCAGGTGGACGCGGTTGCGCTCGCCCCCGGACAGCTTCCCGACCTTCGTCTGCTGCGTGGAGCCCTTGAAGTTGAACGACGAGCAGTAGGCGCGTGAGTTCATCTTGCGGTCGCCGACGGTGATCTGCTCGTCGCCGCCGGAGATGACCTCCCACACGTTCTTGTCGTCGTCCAGCGCGTCGCGCGACTGGTCGACGTAGGCCATCTGCACCGTGTCGCCGACCTCGAGCGTGCCGCCGTCGGGCGTCTCCTGGCCGGTCAGCATGCGGAAGAGGGTCGTCTTGCCGGCACCGTTGGGGCCGATCACGCCGACGATCCCGCCGCGCGGCAGGTCGAAGGAGAGGTCGTCGATCAGCAGGCGGTCGTCGAAGCCCTTGCGCAGGTTCTGCGCGCGCACGACGACGTCGCCCAGGCGCGGTCCGGCCGGGATGTGGATCTGGACCTGGTCGAGCTTGACGTTGCGGTCCGCGGCGAGGAGCGACTCGTAGTTGCTCAGGCGCGCCTTGGACTTCTTGCGCCGGCCCTTGGGGTTCTCGCGAACCCACTCCAGCTCGGCGGCGATCGTCTTCTGGCGGGCGGAGTCGGACTTCTCCTCCTGCGCGAGGCGGACCTGCTTCTGCTCCAGCCACGCGGAGTAGTTGCCCTCGTAGGGGAGGCCGCGGCCGCGGTCGAGCTCGAGGATCCAGCCGGCGACGTTGTCGAGGAAGTAGCGATCGTGGGTGACCGCGACGATCGTGCCCGCGTACTCGGCGAGGTGGCGCTCCAGCCAGCCGACCGACTCGGCGTCGAGGTGGTTGGTCGGCTCGTCCAGCAGCAGCAGGTCGGGGCGCTGCAGCAGCAGGCGGCACAGCGCGACGCGACGGCGCTCACCGCCGGAGAGGCGGGAGACGTCGGCGTCGGGCGCCGGGAGACGCAGCGCGTCCATCGCCTGCTCGAGTTGGGAGTCGAGGTCCCACGCGTTCTTGGCGTCGATCTCGGTCTGCAGGCGGGCGAACTCATCGGCGGTCTCGTCGGTGTAGTTCATGGCCAGCTCGTTGAAGCGGGTCAGCAGCGCCTTGGTCTCGGCGACGCCGTCCTCGACGTTGCCCTTGACGTCCTTGGACTCGTCCAGGTGCGGCTCCTGCTCCAGCAGACCGACGGTGGCGTCGGGGGCGAGCATCGCGTCGCCCTGGAACTCGGTGTCGCGGCCGGCCATGATGTTCAGCAGCGACGACTTGCCGGTGCCGTTCAGGCCGAGGACGCCGATCTTCGCTCCGGGCAGGAAAGCGAGGGTCACGTCCTTGACGACCGTCTTGTCCGGCGGGAAGGACTTCGTCAGACGGTGCATCGTGTAGATGTACTGAGCGGCCATGTCCCTCACAGCCTAGGGCTTGGCCCGCCGCATTTTCGGCTATAGAACGCGGTGCTCGACCTCGCCCGCGTGCGCGATCAGCACGTCGGAGGTCAGCGCGGGCGGGAAGAGCCCGTGGTCGACGACGCCGACGGTGGCGGCGAGTTGGGCGGCGAGCGCCTCGGGGTCGTCGAAGGCGGCGGTGTAGTCGGCGATGACGCCGTTGTCGGGGCTCGGCGGCCAGCCGGCGCGGACCTCTGCCCGCCCACCCAGCCGGCGCAGCGTGGACGGCAGCCCGAACTGGTGCAGCTCGAGCGGGATGTTCGGGTGCAGCGCGGCGACGAGCTTGTTCTCGCCGACGATGACGACGAAGCGGTCGGCGGCCGCGGCGACGAGCTTCTCGCGCGTGTGCGCCCCGCCGCCGCCCTTGACGACCCAGCCGTCGGGCGCGACCTGGTCGGCTCCGTCGATCGCGATGTCGAGGCGGTCGAGCGCGTCGAAGGACTCCACGGGCAGCCCAAGCGCGGTCGCCTTCTGCGCGGTGTCGATCGAGGTGGCGACGCAGCGCAGGCCGGTCAACCCGCGCGCGGCGAGCGCGGGGAGGAGGAACGCGACGGTCGAGCCGGTGCCCAATCCGACGCGCATCCCGCTCTGCACGAGGAGGGCGGCGGCCTCGGCCGCGGCGCGCTTGTCGGGGTCGTCGGCAGCCATTGCGGGTTCGAAGCTATCGCAACGCCGAGGCCCGCGCGGGCGTCCAGCTGAGCATCAGGACCGAGACCGGCGAGCTACCCTCAGAGGGTGCCCGCGGTATACGACATCGAGCAGGGGATCCTGCTTCTCGAGCTCGATCCGCCCTTCGACCAGCGCGACGTCCAGCTCGCGCGACGCCGTCTGGCCAAGGTCTGGCATCCCGATCTCGCGCCCCCCGGCAAGCAGTTCGAACACGAGCGCCACCTCAAGGCGATCAACCTCGCCGCCGACCAGCTCGAGCAGCTGGCGGAGGGCTCGCGCGGCGGGAAGATCTCGCGCAACGCGGTCAAGGTCAACGCCGCCGCGGCGCGGGCGGCGCGGGCCGAGGAGGGTCGTCGCAACTACGAGCGCGAGCAGGCCGCGCGCGAGGCCGCGGCCGACCGCCAGGCCCACGACCCGTTCGGCGACCGCACTCCCGACCACTCCGTCGTGCACCGCTTCGCGCGCTGCCTGTCCTATCCCGAGTTGGGCGTCGGCACTGTCAGCGGCATCTACTTCACCGGCGACGAGGACAACGTGCAGCAGTGGGCGCGCGTCAAGTTCCACGTCGGCGTGCGCACCGTCCCGGCGGGCTCGCTGCAGTTCGTCGACTTCTCCAAGCCCGACCCGGGCGCCGACCGCGTGCAGCGCTTCCTCACCGCCGCCCAGCACGCGATGGCCGACGGCGACTACACGCTCGCCGCCAAGCGCCTGATCTACGCGCGTGACGCCGAGCCGACGAACCCGTCGGTGCTGCGCCTCATGACGCTGGCCTTCTGGCAGGGCGGTGACCTGCCCGCCGCGGGCCGCTCGGTCCGCGACTGGGCGCGCGTCGAGACCGACCGCCCGACGCCGCACCGCTTCGCCGCTCGCATCTACGAGGACATGGGCGCGATCGACCTCGCCGCCGAGGCCGCCCTGCGCGCGGCGCAGCGCGGGCCGACGGACGGCGACGCGTGGGAGCGCGTCGGCCGCCTGCGCCTGCGCCTGGGCGATCGCGAGGGAGCGATCGAGGCGCTGGAGACCGCCCGCCGCCTGCTGCCGACGCTCGACGGGCTGCTGGACCTCGCGCTGGCGTTCCACCTCGCGGGCGACATCGGCGCCGAGGTCACCGCCTGCGAGCAGGCGACGGTGATCGCGCCCGACTCGGGTGCCGTCTGGTCGCGCTACGCCCACGCCCTGGCCCGCACCGATCGCGTCAGCGACTGCATCGCGGCCTGCGACCGCGCGCTGTCCCTCGGCGCGGACGCCGAGGTCGCGGAGCTGGGCGACCGCATGCGCGCGCAGCTGCCCAAGGCGCTGCGCGCGGCCTGAGCCGAGCCGCTCGTCCGCCTCAGCGGGGTTCGAAGCGACGCTCGGCGTCGCCAACAGTCCACACCCCCTGCAGCTCGCGAGCAACGGCCCCGTCTCCCCGACGCGGTACGGTCCCGAACCGATGCGTCTGCTCGTCGCCCGCTGCGAGGTCCGCTACTCGGGGCGGCTCTCCGCCCTGCTGCCCGATGCCCTGCGGCTGATCATGATCAAGTCCGACGGGTCGGTGATGGTCCATGCCGACACCGGCGGGTTCAAGCCCCAGAACTGGATGACGCCGCCGACCGCCATCGAGGAGTCCGACGGGCTCATCGTCGTGCGCAAGGTCAAGGGCGAGGACCGGCTGGACATCGCGATCTCCGAGGTCATCTCCGACGTCACCCACGACATGGGCGAGGCCGCGGCGCTGGAGAAGGACGGCGTCGAGCGCGACCTGCAGCTGCTGCTCGCCGACCAGCCGCACTGGTGCGGCGAGGGCTTCCGGCTCGTGCGCCGCGAGTGGCAGACCGACATCGGGCCGGTCGACCTGATGTGCCGCGACGAGGAGGACGGCTGGATCGCGGTCGAGATCAAGCGGATCGCCACGATCGAGTCGGTCGAGCAGCTCACGCGCTACCTCGGGTTCATCCGCCGCGACCCGGCGATGGGCGAGTGCCGCGGCGTGCTCGCCGCCCAGTCGATCAAGCCGCAGGCGCGCACGCTGGCGGAGTCGCGCGGGATCGCCTGCGTCGAGGTCGACCTCGCGGTGCTGCGCGGCGAGCGCGAGCCCGAGCTGACCCTCTTCGGCTGAGCGCGCGCTAGCGTCCCGGCGCATGAGCGAGCCCCCGATCCTCACGCAGCGACGGGACGCCGTCCTCGTCATCACGCTGAACCGCCCCGACCAGCGCAACGCGGTCAACCTCGAGCTGGCGGAGGGCATCGCCGCGGCGCTGGACGAGCTCGACGCCGACCCGGCGCTGGCGGTCGGCGTGATCACCGGCGCCGGCAAGGGGTTCTGCGCCGGGATGGACCTCAAGGGCTTCGTCGACGGCCAGCGCCCATGGGTGGGGGATCGCGGCTTCGCCGGCATCGTGCGCCGCTCGGCGCGCAAGCCGCTCATCGCCGCGATCGAGGGCTTCGCCGTCGCCGGCGGCCTGGAGATCGCCCTGGCCTGCGACCTGATCGTCGCCGCCCGCGGGGCCAGGCTCGGCATCCCCGAGGTCAAGCGCTCGCTCGTCGCCGCCGGCGGCGGGCTGCTGCGCCTGCCTCGCCGGATGCCCTACCACCTGGCCATGGAGCTCGCCCTGACGGGTGACCCGATGAGCGCCGAGCGGCTGCACGAGGCGGGCGTCGTCAACGCGCTCGCCGAGCCGGGGGAGGCGCTGGACGCCGCGCTCGCGCTCGCCGCCCGCGTCACCCCCAACGCGCCGCTCGCGCTGGCCGCGACCAAGCGCATCGTCGAGGAGGCGCCCGACTGGACGCGCGAGGAGATGTGGGAGCGCCAGGCCGAGATCACCGATCCGGTCTTCGCCTCCGACGACGCGCGCGAGGGCGCGACCGCGTTCGCGCAGAAGCGCGCGCCCGTGTGGCGCGGGCAGTAGTCCCGCTCGCCCTCCAGGTAGGACCACAGGGCGAACAGCTTTGTACCGCAGGGAGATTCGGAACCGCCCTCGCTTTGGGCACTCTGGGTGCATGCCCATGAGCCAGCGTCCCCCGCAGATCGTCGCCTTCGGCGGCGGCGGGTTCTCGATGGAGGCCGGCAACCGACTGCTCGACGACTACGTCCTCGGGCTCACCGGGGTGCAGCGGCCGCGGGTCTGCTTCCTGCCGACGGCGAGCGGCGACGCCGATCACTACCTGACGCGCTTCTACCGCGCGTTCAGCGGGTGCTCGATCCCGTCGCACGTGTCGCTGTTCCGCGAGGAGCGCGGGGAGGACCGTCCGTT
The DNA here is from genome assembly GCA_025964175.1 of Solirubrobacterales bacterium. Lineage (GTDB taxonomy): Bacteria > Actinomycetota > Thermoleophilia > Solirubrobacterales > Solirubrobacteraceae > Capillimicrobium. The sequence continues at coordinate 7,428 of JAOPZL010000262.1, read as the reverse complement.
CGCGCAGCGGCTTCTCCAACAGGACCTGATCTACGTCGGCGGCGGCTCGCTGCGCTCCCTGCTGGGCACATGGCGCATGCACGGGGTCGACGAGATCCTGGCCGAGGCGTGGTCGCGCGGGATCGTGCTGTGCGGGCTCAGCGCCGGCTCGCTGTGCTGGTTCGCTGAAGCCGTCAGCCAGTTCAACGGACCACCCGGTCGCGCGGTCGGCATGGGGCTGCTGCCCTTCTCCAACGCCGTCCACTACGACTCCAACCCCGAGCGGCGGACCGCCTACCATCGACTCATGACCGAGGGAATGCTCGACGGGTACGCGGCGGCAGACGGCGCCGCACTGCACTTCGTCGGCCGCGACCTCGAGCGTGTCGTCAGCTCGCGCCCCGAAGCGCTGGCCTACCGCGTGCACTGGTCGCGCGGCAAGGTCGTGGAGACGCCGCTCGAGACCCGGTACCTCGGGTCCGCCGAGCCGTCCTCCACGACGGCCCTTGCTGCCTGAACCGACCCGACGCATCTTCGCCATGGGCGGGGGCGGCTTCACCATGGAGCCGTCCAACCCGGCGCTGGATCACTTCCTGCTGACCCTGCTGCACAAGCGCGAGCCGCGGCTGCTGTTCCTGCCCACCGCCAGCGGCGACCCGCGGGAGCAGTCGCACCGCTTCCACGCGGCCTACGACAACACGGGCTGCACGACGGTCGAGCTCTCGCTCTTCCGCCTGGCCGACCAGCCGATCCCGCTGCACGAGCTCATCCTCCAGCAGGACCTGATCTACGTCGGCGGCGGCTCGATGCGCAACCTGCTGGCCATCTGGCGCGAGCACGGACTCGACGAGCTGCTGGCCGAGGCCTACCGCCGCGGCATCGTGCTGGCCGGGCTCTCGGCCGGCGCGATGTGCTGGTTCGCGGGCGGGGTGACGAAGTCCGGGGGCACGCCGGCGCCGGCCAAGGGGCTGGGCCTGCTGCCCGACTCGCTGTCGGTCCACCGCGACGGCGAGCCCGATCGCATGCCCGTCTACCTCGCCGCGGTGCGCGACGGGCGGCTGCCCGGAGGCTGGGCCGCCGACGACGGCGTCGGCCTGCTGTTCGAGGACGAGGTGCTCACCTCGGCCGTCTCCTCGCGCGCCGGCGCGGGGGCATCGCGAGTCGAGTCCGACGGCACCGAGACGCCCATCGACGTGATCCCGCTGACCCGGGCGGCGAGCCCGGCCCTGCGCGCGATCCCCTCCGACATCGCGGAGTTCCGCGCCCTCAGGCGGGCGCGAGGCTGAGCACGACCTGCAGCGCGAAGAGCTCGGGCGCGACGCGCAGCGCCGCGGGCCGCAGCTTCGACAGCCCGCCGACGTGGGACTCCAGCGGCAGCGGAGCGTCGGCGAAGCGCTCGTCGACCACGCGGAAGCCGGCATCGGCGGCGAGCTGGTGGGCGCTCTCGCGGGTGAACCAGCGCAGGTGGGTGCGGTCGAAGAGGCCGAAGTCCTCGCGCGGGAAGCGCCCGGCGAGCAGCGTGCGGCGCGCGGTCCAGTGCGCGATGTTCGGGATCGAGACGATCGCCGTCCCGGCCGCGAGCGCCTGGCGCAGCACCGGCTCGGGCGCGCGCAGGTGCTCGAGCACGTCGACGAACAGCACGACGTCGAAGGCGGTCGCGTCGAGGGAGACCTCCTCGACGTCGAACTCGAGCACGTTGATGCCGCGCTCGCGGGCGACCGCGGCCGCGCGCTCGTCGGGTTCGATGCCGACGACGGAGCAGCCGCGGTGGGCCAGCTCGGCGGCGAGGTAGCCCTCGGCGCAGCCGACGTCCAGCACGCGCGATCCGCGCGGCACGAGGTCCAGCACGTGGCGGTGGGCGGCCGACAGGCCGTTGGCGTCGACCAGCGCACCGTAGGAGTTGGCGGCGGTCTGCGTCATGCGGTCTCTCCGGTCAACGTCACGATCAGCGAACGGCTGCCGCCGTGGTCGCGGTGCTCGCACAGGTACACGCCCTGCCAGGTTCCGACGAGCAGCCGGCCGTCGCGCACGGGCAGCGTCAGCTCGTTGCCGGTCAGCGTGCTCTTGATGTGCGAGGGCATGTCATCGGGCCCCTCGTCGGTGTGCGTCCAGTACGGCTCGTCCTCGGCGACCGCGCGGTCGAACCAGGCGCGGAAGTCGCGGAGCACGTCGGGGCTGGCGTTCTCGTTGAGCGTCAGCGACGCCGACGTATGGCGCAGGAACAGGTGGACCAGCCCGATGCGCACGTCGTGCAGCTCGGGCACGGCGGCAAAGATCTCGTCGGTGACGAGGTGGAAGCCGCGGGGGCGAGGAGTCAGCCGGACCTCGGCCTGGTGCCACATGGCCCGCAGGCTAGTCGGCGGCGATGATTCGAGGCAGCCTGCCGCCGGTTCGGGCGCACGCCGGCAGCGGTCGCGCCGGTGTTGGTCCACGGCTGGCGGGTCGCTCACCGCTCGGTAGCCTTGGCGCATGGCGCGTCACGGCACCTACTCGATCGTGGCTCGCGACCCCGAGACCCTGGAGCTCGGCGTCGCGGTTCAATCGCACTGGTTCTCCGTGGGGTCGGCCGTGCCCTTCGCGCAGGCCGGCGTCGGCGCCGTGGCGGTCCAGGCCGTCCCGGATCCGCACGCGGGAACGGAGATCCTCAACGCCCTGGCCCGCGGGGAGGGCGCGCGCGACGCGCTGCGCCGCAGCGTGGCCGGGACCGATGCGGGCATGCGCCAGGTCGGCATCGTCAGCGCCCGCGGCACGACCGCGGCCTGGACGGGCCGCGGCTGCATCCCGTTCGCCGGTGACATCGAGGGCCCCGGCTTCAGCGCGCAGGCCAACATGATGCTGCGCGAGGGCGTGCCCGAGGCGATGGCGCAGGGCTTCACCGACGCCCGAGGACCGCTGGCCGAGCGCCTGCTCGCGGCGCTGGAGGCGGCGGAGGGCGCGGGTGGCGACGTCCGCGGGCGTCAGTCGGCCGCGCTGCTCGTCGTTCCCGCCGAGGGCCTGCGCACCCTGCGCAGCGTCGACCTCCGCGTCGAGGACCACGGCGATCCGGTCGGTGAGATGCGGCGCCTGCTCGTCCTGCACCGCGCCTATGAGCTGGCGGGGCAGGCCGACGAGCTCGTCGCCCAGGGCCGCTCGCGCGAAGCGGGCCCGCTCTACGAGCGCGCGGCGGAACTGGCGCCGGGATCCGACGAGCTGCTGTTCTGGGCCGGGCTGGCCGCCGGGGTCCCCGACGGCCTGGACCGCGTCCGCGCGGCGATCGCCCTGAACCCGCGCTGGGCGGAGCTGCTGGGCCGCCTGACCATGGACATCGCCCCGACCGCCAAGGCGGTTAGGGACGCGCTGGCCGACTGACACCCGCCAGGTGAAACGGCGAGCCCCAGCGAGTCGTTTTACCGCGCTAGCGAGCTCGCCGAAGTGAAACGGCGAGCCCCAGCGAGTCGTTTTACCGTTCGCCCGGCGGCTTGCGCGGGAACTGCGACACCGGCAGCCCGCAGTTCAGCGCGGTCTTGATGATGCGGCTCTGCTCCGCGACGTGCGCGGCCGGGTAGCCCTCGCCCGTGCTGGCCCGCTCGGGCCGGCCGATGTAGCCGAAGCGCAGGTGCTCGGGGAGGATCTGGAGGATGCGCGGGGCCATGTGCGCGCGGGCGCCCATGTTGCGCGGCTCCTCCTGGACCCAGACGACCTCTTCGAGGTTCGGGTAGCGGTCGATGAGCCGGCGGAGCTGCCCCTCCGGGAAGGGGTAGAGCAGCTCGACGCGGCCGACCGCGACCGACTCGTTGCCCTCGCGATCGGGATGCCCGACGAGGTCGTAGTAGATCTTGCCCGAGCACAGCAGCAGGCGCGTGACCTTGTCCTCGACCACCCGGGGCTCGGCGAGCACAGGGTAGAACTGCGTGTCGGCGAGGTGCTCGATGCGGTTCGTCGCCTGCGGCAGCCGCAGCAGCGACTTCGGGGTCATGATGATCAGCGGGCGCTGCTTGGCGATCTTGGCCTGACGGCGCAGCAGGTGGAAGTACTGGGCCGGCGTGGTCAGGTTCGCGACGCGGATGTTGCCCTCCGCGGCCAGCTGCAGGAAGCGCTCCAGGCGGGCGGAGGAGTGCTCCGGACCGGAGCCCTCGTAGCCGTGCGGGAGCAGCAGCGTCAGGCGCGTGGTCTGGCCCCACTTGGCCAGGCCGCTGACGATGAACTGGTCGAGGATGACCTGCGCGCCGTTGACGAAGTCGCCGAACTGCGCCTCCCAGACGACGAGCGTCTCGGGAGCCTCGGCGGAGTAGCCGTACTCGAAGCCCAGGCACGCGATCTCGCTGAGCGGCGAGTTGTGCAGCTCGAACGGCGCGGTCGCGCCCGGCAGCTGCTGGATCGGGCAGAGCGTCTGCCCGGTCTTCGCGTCGTGCAGGACGAGGTGGCGTTGGGAGAAGGTGCCGCGCTCGGAGTCCTGGCCCGTGAGCCGGATCGGCACGCCCTCGGTGATCAGCGACGAGAACGCGAGCGCCTCGGCCTGGGCCCAGTCGATGCCGCCCTCGGCGCCGACGGCGTCGCGGCGGCGCTCGAGCTGCTTGACGAGCTTCGGGTGGACGGTGAAGCCCTCCGGCAGCATCAGCAGCTCGTCGTTGAGCGCCTTGAGGCGGTCGGCGTCGACCGCGGTCGCGACGTCGGGCGAGGGCGAGCGGTCCAGCTGGTACTCGCCGGTGGCCTGCTCGACCTGGCCGGCCTGGTGGGCGGCCGCGATGCGGTCCTTGAGGCCCTTGTGCAGCCGCGTCAGGTGGTCCCAGACCTCCTGCTGCTGACGGTCGACGTCCTGCGGGGAGACGAGGCCGTCGGCGACGAGCTTCTCGGCCCACAGCTCGCTGACGCGCTTGTGCTTCTTGATCAGCGCGGTCATCTCGGGCTGCGTGTACGCGGGCTCGTCGGCCTCGTTGTGACCGAAGCGGCGGTAGCCGACGAGATCGATGAGGACGTCGTGGCCGAACTCCAGGCGGAACGCGAAGGCGAGGCGGACCGCGCTGATGCACGCGGCCGGATCGTCGGCGTTGACGTGGATGATCGGCACGTCGAAGCCCTTGGCCAGATCGGACGCCCAGCGGGTTGAGCGGCTGTCGTCCGGATCGGTGGTGAAGCCGACCTGGTTGTTGGTGATGATGTGGACAGTGCCGCCGACCGCGTAGCCGTCGAGGCCCTGCAGGTTCAGCGTCTCGGCCACGACGCCTTGGCCCGGGAAGGCCGCGTCGCCGTGGAGGATCACCGGCAGCGCGGCGTTGGTGTCGCGGTGCGCGTGCGGGCCCTGGCGCGTGGTCTGCGCGGCGCGAGCGGCGCCGACCACGACGGGGTCGTCGAACTCGAGGTGCGACGGGTTGGACTCCAGGTTGACGAGGATCGACTCGCCGTTCTGCAGCTGGTAGGAGCCCTGCGAGCCGTGGTGGTACTTGACGTCGCCGGTGCCGCCCTGCGGGATCGTCGTGACGGCCTCGAGCGTCGAGGCGCCCTCGAACTCCGCGAAGATCGAGTCGTACGCGCGGCCCAGGTTGTGGGCCAGCACGTTGAGGCGGCCACGGTGGGCCATGCCGACGACGACCTCGCGGCCACCGTGCGCGGCGGCGAGGTGGATCAGCTGGTCGAGCATCGGGACCGTCATGTCGACGCCCTCGATGGAGAACTGCTTCTGGCCCAGGTAGGCCTTGTGCATGAAGCGCTCGAACGCGTCGACCTTGATGAGCCGCCCGAGGAGCCACTTCTGCTCGTCGGTCGTCAGCGGGTTGCGGAAGAAGCCGGTCTCGATCTTCTCGCGCAGCCACGACCGCTGGCGGTGGCTGGCGATGTGCTCGATCTCGTAGGCGATCGTGCCCGTGTAGGTCTGGCGCAGGTGCGGCAGCGCGTCGTACAGCGTGGCGCCGGGGACGCCGATGCGCAGGATCTTGGCCGGGATGCGGCGCTGGAGGTCGTCGGTCAGCCCGAGCGGACCCGGGTCGAGCGCGGGGTCGCCCTCGGGCTCGGTGCCCAGCGGGTCCAGGCGCGCGGCCTGGTGGCCGTGCGTGCGGTAGGCCTTGATGATCGACGTGGCGGCCTGGACGGCCTGGAGCAGTTCCTCGTCGACGACGCCGGGGCCGGTGGCCACGGCCGGCGAGACGGCGGCCGAGTCGCGCGCCGGCGAGCGCCGCGCCAACGTCATCGACGAAGAGCTGCTGCAGGCCGTCCAGGCCGCCACGTCGCTGCTGAAGGCGCACCGCACCCACGGCCACCTGGCGGCGCGCCTGGACCCGCTGGGCACCGAGCCCGAGGGCGATCCGGCGCTCGACCCCGACACCGTCGGCCTCACGCCCGAGCTCATGGCCAAGATCCCGGCCAAGATCCTGCGGATGCACGTCCCCGGCGCCACGCTGGCCGACGCGCTGCCGCACCTGCGCGAGACCTACTGCGGCACGATCGCCTACGAGATCGAGCACCTCGCCTCGCACCGCCAGCGCACCTGGCTGCGGGAGAAGATCGAGGGCGGCGAGTACCGCAAGCCGCTGACGACCGAGGAGCAGAAGGCGCTGCTGACGCGCCTGATCGAGGTCGACGCCTTCGAGCGCTTCATGCACAAGGCCTACCTCGGCCAGAAGCAGGTCTCGATCGAGGGCCTCGACATGACGGTCCCGATGATCGACGAGATGATCCAGCTCGCCGCCGCCCACGGCGCGCGCGAGGTGGTCGTCGGCATGGCGCACCGCGGCCGGCTCAACGTGCTGGCCCACAACCTCGGCCGGCCCTACGAGACGATCTTCGCGGAGTTCGAGGGCGCCTCGACCCTCGAGGCCGTCACGACGATCCCGCAGGGCGGCACCGGCGACGTCAAGTACCACCACGGGGCCCAGGGCTCCTACCAGCTGCCCAACGGCGAGTCGATCCTCGTCAACCTCGAGAGCAACCCGTCGCACCTCGAGTTCGTGCACCCGGTCGTCGTCGGCGCCGCGCGCGCCGCGCAGACCACGCGCCAGGGTCCCCACGCCCACCGCGACACGGACGCGGCGATGCCGATCGTCCTGCACGGCGACGCGGCGATGCCGGGTCAGGGCGTCGTCGCCGAGGGCCTGAACCTCCAGGCGCTCGACGGCTACAAGGTCGGCGGCACGCTGCACCTCGTCCAGAACAACCAGGTCGGCTTCACCACCGATCCCGAGGACGCGCGGTACACGCGCTGGGCCTCGGACGTCGCCAAGGGCTACGACGTCCCGATCATCCACGTCAACGCCGACGACGTGCAGGCGTGCATCCACGCCGTGCGCCTCGCGTTCGCCTACCGCAAGGAGTTCGGCCACGACTTCGTGCTCGACCTCATCGGCTACCGCCGCTTCGGCCACAACGAGGCCGACGAGCCCGCGTACACGCAGCCCGAGATGTACGCCAAGATCAAGGGCCACAAGCGCGCCGCCGAGCTGTGGTCGGACCGCATGGTCGCCGACGGCACGATCACCC